>JBCECW010000598.1:0-2929 GCA_039207785.1 Pseudomonas sp.
TCAACCCCCTACACAGCGCCTACGCTCGGCCTCCTGGGAGGGCGGGGTAGATCAAGATCAAAAGCAGATCAACAGCAGATCAAAAGCAGATCAAAGGCCCCTCTCCCTAACCCTCTCCCGCCCGCGGGAGAGGGAGCTGGTTGCGCTGAAAGTGTGCGCACATTTTTGTGGCCGGTTGGCCGGGCTCCCCGGCCGGCGCGTGCGTGACGTGCCCACGCCCTTTCTTCTGGCATTGGGCACCAGCGTGGTGCAGGCCAAAGCAGCTTTTTCATATGTCCCGAACACATTTTTAATAATTTTCCTATGCAGCCCGTTCCGCCACCATCGCTCTCACTAAAGGTTATCGACCAGAGGGCGATGCGGTGTTCAAGCTTGAAGAGTGGCAACAACGGGCAGCTGCCCAGCGTTTTCCGACCCTGGCGATAATCAATGGGCAAGCGGTGCCAGCCTTGTCTGGCGCCACCTTCGCGGCGATCAACCCGGCCACCGGCGCTACCTTGGCGCAGGTGTCGGCATGTGCCGAGGCGGATGTCGAGGCTGCCGTTCGTGCGGCGCGTCGGGCATTCGAGGCCGGGGATTGGTCCCGCCGTGCACCGGCCGAACGCAAGGCGGTGTTGCTGCGCCTGGCCGACCTGATCCTGCAAAACCGCGAAGAACTGGCCCTGCTGGATTCGCTGAATATGGGCAAGCCAGTCATGGATGCCTACAACATCGACGTACCCGGCGCCGCTGGCGTGTTCCGCTGGTACGCCGAAGCTCTCGACAAGTTGTACGACGAAGTCGCCCCAAGCGCACAGAACGTGCTGGCCACCATTACCCGCGAAGCGCTGGGGGTGGTCGCGGCCGTGGTGCCGTGGAATTTCCCCCTGGATATGGCCGCGTGGAAACTGGCACCAGCCCTGGCTGCCGGTAACTCGGTGCTGTTGAAGCCGGCCGAGCAATCGCCGTTCTCGGCCCTGCGCCTGGCTGAGCTGGCGCTGGAGGCGGGTATTCCGGCTGGCGTGTTCAACGTGTTGCCGGGCCTGGGTGAAAGCGCCGGCAAGGCCATGGGCCTGCATCCGGATATCGATTGCCTGGCCTTTACCGGCTCCACGGAAGTCGGCAAGTATTTTATGCAGTACTCGGCCCAGTCGAACCTCAAGCAGGTGTGGCTGGAGTGCGGCGGCAAGAGCGCCAACCTGGTGTTCGCCGATTGCGACCTGGACCTGGCCGCCGAAAAAGCCGCCTTTGGCATCTTCTTTAACCAGGGCGAAGTCTGCTCGGCCAACTCGCGCCTGCTGGTGGAGCGCTCGGTGCACGATGAATTCGTCGCCCGTCTGGTGGAAAAGGCCAAGGCTTGGCAACCGGGCGATCCGCTGGACCCCAACAGCAGCGCCGGCGCGATTGTCGAAAGCCGCCAGACCGAGCGGGTGATGGGCTATATCCACGGCGCTCGCGAACAAGGCGCCACCCTGGTGTGTGGCGGCAAACGGCTGACCTTCAACGGCTCCAGCAACTTTGTACAGCCGACCATTTTTACCCACGTTACGCCGCAGATGGCCCTGGCCCAGGAAGAGGTATTCGGCCCAGTCCTGGCCGTCATTCCCTTCGACAGCGAAGAAGAAGCGGTGCAACTGGCTAACGACAGTATCTACGCCCTGGCCGCGTCGCTGTGGACCGACAACCTGCATCGCGCCCACCGCGTGGCCAAGCAGTTGCGCGCCGGTACGGTGTCGGTAAACACCGTCGATGCCCTGGATGTGAGCGTGCCCTTTGGTGGCGGCAAACAGTCGGGCTTTGGCCGCGACCTGTCGCTGCATTCGTTCGACAAATACACCCAGCTGAAAACCACCTGGTTCCAGCTGCGATAAGAAAGAGATCCGGAGACTGCTATGACTGCCCCTACGCCGACCCGTGCCACCAGCGACTACCAGGCCGCCGATGCCGCTCACCATATCCATGCCTTTCTCGACCAGAAGGCGTTGAATGCCGAAGGGCCGCGGGTGATTGTGCGCGGCGAGCGCCTGCACCTGTGGGACAACGACGGCAAGAGCTACCTGGATGGCATGTCCGGCCTGTGGTGCACCAACCTCGGATACGGCCGCAAGGACCTGGCCGCTGCCGCCAGCCAGCAGCTGGAGCAGTTGCCGTACTACAACATGTTTTTCCACACCACCCACCCGGCGGTGGTGGAGCTGTCCGAGCTGCTGTTCAGCCTGCTGCCGGGCCACTACAGCCACGCGATTTACACCAACTCCGGCTCCGAGGCCAACGAGGTGCTGATCCGCACCGTGCGCCGCTATTGGCAGATTCTCGGCAAGCCGCAGAAGAAGATCATGATCGGCCGCTGGAACGGTTACCACGGCTCCACCCTGGCGGCCACCGCCCTGGGCGGGATGAAATTTATGCACGAGATGGGCGGCCTGATTCCCGATGTCGAGCATATCGACGAGCCGTACTGGTTTGCCCACGAGGGCAACCTGACCCCAGCCGAATTCGGTTTGAAAGCCGCGCAGCAACTGGAAGAAAAGATCCTCGCCCTGGGCGCCGAGAACGTCGCCGGCTTTATTGCCGAGCCGTTCCAGGGGGCCGGCGGCATGATCTTCCCGCCAGAAAGCTACTGGCCGGAAATCCAACGTATCTGCCGCAAGTACGACGTGCTGTTGTGCGCCGACGAAGTGATCGGTGGCTTTGGCCGTACCGGTGAATGGTTCGCCCACCAACACTTCGGTTTCGAGCCCGACACCCTGTCCATCGCCAAGGGCCTGACCTCCGGTTATATCCCCATGGGCGGCCTGATTCTCAGCAAGCGCATGGCCGAGGTACTGGTGGAGCAGGGCGGCGTCTTCGCCCACGGCCTGACTTACTCCGGCCACCCGGTGGCGGCGGCAGTGGCCATCGCCAACCTCAAGGCGCTGCGTGACGAAGGCGTGGTGACCCAGGTGAAAAC
>JBCECW010000599.1:0-636 GCA_039207785.1 Pseudomonas sp.
GTCCCCCGGGCTTTTCCATGGCGCCAGTAAAACCCGGGGCGCGGAGCGCACCCTACCATCCGCCGTCAGTTAAAAAAACCGGGTTAACGCCGAAATCGTTGGGTGCGCTCCGCGCACCAAGCGGCCCCCCATCCGAGACCTGGATATGACCATCAATAAACCCGAAGTCACCATCACCTACTGCACCCAATGCCAATGGCTGCTACGCGCGGCCTGGTTGGCGCAGGAGCTGCTATCAACCTTCAGCGACGACCTGGGCAAGGTCAGCCTGCAGCCGGGCACTGGCGGGGTGTTTGTGATTACCTGCAACGGCGAGCAGATCTGGGAGCGCAAGGCCGACGGCGGTTTCCCCGAGGCCAAGGTGTTGAAGCAGCGGGTGCGCGATGTCATCGACCCCGAGCGTGACCTGGGCCATAACGACCGGACCACGCCCGCAGCCGAGTGATCAGTTGATGCTGTAGCCGCGTCCGTTCAGGCACGCGCCCAGCGCACGGCGGTAGTAGTCGGCGGCACTTTGCGCCGGTGCGCTGGTGGCACTGGCGGGGTCGAAGCCGCTCTGGCTGACCGCCCAGCTGTGGCATTCGTAGCGGTCGCGGGCTTGTTGGTCGGCGTGGGCACGCGGCTCGGCAGCGGATG
>JBCECW010000599.1:646-2929 GCA_039207785.1 Pseudomonas sp.
CGTCGTAGCTGGTGGGCGGTACGCTGGCGACGGTTTGCGGTGCTTCGACCACCACATATTCCTTACGGTCGGCATTCCACATGTAGTAGCTGCCGGCGGCGAGGAAATACAGCGCGCTGCCAATCCATACCTCGCGGGAAAAGTCGGGCAAGCCATGGCCGTGACCAGGGCCGGGCCCACCCCAGCCGTGGCCCGGGCCGCCAGGACCACCGGGGCCGCCGGGCGGGCCAGCCAGTGCGGGCAGGGTGGTCAGGGTCATCAGCAGGGCAAGGCCCAGGCGCGGCAGTGCAACGGTCATCGGGGTACTCCAGGGGTTACCGGGCGCGGTATGCGGCCCGCGCCCATTATCCCGGCGTGCCTGCCGCGCCGGTGTCAGGCGCCTGTAAAACCTGTGTAAACCCCTTGCTACATTTGCTGGCTCAAGGCCGCGCTGCTTGGGCGTCTACTGGCTCCACGGTCTTGCCGTCGCCCATGCGCGCGGAGAGAAAGATGGCGAAGATAATCAGCGCGCCGCCGGCCATCATTCTTGCTGTCGGTGTTTCGGAAAAAATCAGCCAGGCGAAGGTGATGCCGTACACCGGCTCCAGGGCAAACACCACGGCGGCAGTGCGCGCCTTGAGTACATCCAGGCTGGCAACAAACAGACTGTGGGCCACGCCGGTGCAGAACACCCCGAGCAAGGCAATCCACAGCCAATTCATGGCCGATACGCTGGCCAGCTCCGGTGCCGCAAATGGCAGCAGACACAGGGCCACCACCAGGTTCTGACACAGCGCCGACTGCACCGGTCCGACCTTGCCGGAGCCGGCGCGGTTGACCAGCGACAGCAAGGCAAACAGCAAGCCCGACAGCACGCCCCAGAGCAGGCCGGCGGTAGCGCCGCTGGCCAGGTTGAACTCGGGCGTCACCAGTACCAGGCCGATGCTCACCAGGCACACCAGCACCACTTCATTGCGGCGAATCCGCTCGCGGAAAATCAGCCCTTCGAGAATCACCGTCAGTGCCGGAAAGCTGGTAAAGCCCAGGGTGGCGATGGCCACGCCAGCGACTTTTACCGAGATAAAAAAGCTCACCCAATGCCCGGCCAGCAGAACGCCGCCCAGGGCCAGGCGCCCATAGTCGGCGGCCCGCAGGCGTTGCCAGGGAATACGCGCAATCAATGCGGCAAACACCGCCAGGGCCAGCACGGCAAACAGCGCGCGGCCAAACACAATCATGCTCGGCGTGGTGGTGGCGAGTTTGCCCAGCACCCCGGTAAAGCCAAACATCAGGGCACCGCAGTGCAGGGCTGTGAGGGCAGAGCGGTGGTTCATGGAAATCCTTTCGTTACGCCAAACGCGCGCCATTGGGCAATGGGTGTTCGAAGCTGGCCAAGACTACCCGATTTGCATCGTCATACGCCCCGGTCACCAGCACCTCGGAACGCACCCCGGCAATGGATTTAGCTGCGAAGTTGCACACGCACAGCACCTGTTTGCCGATCAGCGCCTGGGCGCTGTAGTGCTCGGTAATCTGCGCGCTGGAGGTTTTCAGGCCCAGGGGGCCGAGGTCGATCTGCAGCACATAGGCCGGTTTGCGCGCCTTGATATTGGGCTCGGCATTCAGCACGGTGCCTACCCGTAACTCCACGCGCTCAAAGTCCTGCCACTCGATAGTTTGCATCGCTTACTCCCCGGTTGGTCCATCGCCGCAGTGTAGGGAGTGGCACACACACTGTCTGTCGCCAGGCTCGCGGCAATTGTCGCCAGGCTATCGGCGGCGCAGGGCCCGGGGCGTGGTGCCGTGGTGGCGGGCGAGGGCGGCGGTAAAGGCGCTTTGCGAGCTATAGCCGACGCGCTGGGCGATTTCACCCACCGCCAGTGGCGTATCGCGCAGCAGCTGCATGCCCTGTTGCAGACGGCGTTGGCGCACGTAGTCCATGGGCGTCTGCCCGGTCTGCTGGAGAAAGCGTGCGTGAAACCGCGCCGCCGACAGGCCGCTCAGGCGCGCCAGGTCGGCCACTTGCAGCGGGTGGGCGGCATGCTGGTCGATATAGCGGTCCAGGCGGGCCAGCGGCAGCTCGTTGCGCTCGGCTAGTGGTGCCGGGGCGCTGGCCAGACTGGCCAGGAGCAGGGCGGCGCCTTGCTGGGCAATCACCGGGTCATGCAGCGGGCTAT
This sequence comes from Pseudomonas sp., assembly GCA_039207785.1. GTDB lineage: Bacteria > Pseudomonadota > Gammaproteobacteria > Pseudomonadales > Pseudomonadaceae > Aquipseudomonas. Next base: position 2,803 of record JBCECW010000599.1, read on the forward strand.
TGACCAGCCAGCTCAGCAATTGCTGTTGCGGGGCACCCAGGTTGAGGGTTTGCGGGCTGTCGAGCAGGCGCTGGCCCTTGTCCGCGTGGTTGCCCAAATGGCTGTGCAGCCAGGTGCTGTCGGGCAC
>JBCECW010000600.1:0-2926 GCA_039207785.1 Pseudomonas sp.
CTGATGAATGACCTGTACGACGAAGGTCTGGTCACCGACGGCTTTATGATGGAGTTCCTGCAGTCGCACACCAGCGTGATCTACCAGCCGCCGTTCGACAGCCCCTACTACAGCGGCATCAACCCCTACACCCTGGGCTTTGCCATGTACCGCGATATCCGCCGCATGTGCGAAGAACCCACCGAGGAAGACAAACGCTGGTTCCCCGAGATCGCCGGCAGCGACTGGCTGGCGACGGTGAAATTCGCCATGAAAAGCTTCAAGGATGAGAGTTTTATCCTGCAGTACCTGTCGCCCAAGGTGATCCGTGACCTCAAGCTGTTCAGCGTGATGGACGACGACCAGAAAGATGAACTGGTGGTGCCGGCCATTCATGACGAACCCGGTTACCAGACCATTCGTGAAACCCTGGCCGCGCAGTACAACCTGGGCAATCGCGAGCCGAATATCCAGATCTACAGCATCAACCGCCGCGGCGACCGCTCCTTGACCCTGCGCCACCAGCAGCACGACCGCAAACCCCTGGGCGACTCCACCGAGGAAGTGCTCAAGCACCTGCACCGCTTGTGGGGCTTCGATATCCATCTGGAAACCGTACGCGGCGACCAGGTGGTGCAAACCCAGCATGTGCCACCGCGCAACGAGAGCGATAACAACGAATACCCACGCCTGGACCTGGCCATCCCGCCCATTTGATTGGTTGACCGACGGCAAGCTTGCGTTGAGCATGTTGCATCCTTAACGGAGCTTGCCGTTTATGCCTGTTCTACGTGTGCTTCTCCTTAGCCTGCTGCTTGCCGGCTGCACCACCTCTTCCCCGCAAGTGCTGGTGGTGCAAACTGCCACGCCATCGCTGGGCAGCCGCCACAGCTTTGAAATGCTGCCGCCCACCACCAATAACGCCGGCCAGCTGCCGCCGACCGCCGACTACGCCCAGGTCGAGGCCAGCCTGCGTCAGGGACTGCTTAACCGCGGCTACCGGGAAAACAAAAAGGCCGACGTACGGGTGGCCTATTCGCTGACCCTTAACGAAACGCCGCTGGAATTTCGCGTCGACAACCCGCCCACCAGCCCGCTGGGCAGCTACCTGGCGGTGCACCGTTTCCAGGATGAAAACGTCACCCTGCGCCTGCGTATCAGCGACCGTGCCGATAGAACCCTGTGGCAGGGGCTGATCACCGCCAGCCTGAGCCCGTCCTGGCAACGTGCCGCGTTGCTGCACGAAGCCACGCAGACCTTGCTGCAGCAGATTCCCGTCAGCCGCTAAAGCTCGCCACTGGCGGCGCAGCAGGTATGCTGTGGCGCTTACGGAGGGTTTTTCATGCAGATTTACAAGGTCGGCGGCGCCGTGCGAGACCGCTTGCTCGGTCGCCCCGTCACCGATATCGATTGGCTGGTGGTCGGTGCAACGGCCGAAGAGATGGTCGCCCAGGGCTTTCGCCCGGTGGGCGATGATTTTCCGGTGTTTCTGCACCCCAAGACCCAGGAGGAATATGCCCTCGCCCGCACCGAGCGCAAAAGCGGGCGCGGCTACGGCGGCTTTACCTTTTTTGCCAGCCCTGAGGTCACCCTCGAAGAAGACCTGACCCGCCGCGACCTGACCATCAATGCCATGGCCGAAGACGACGACGGCAATGTGCTGGACCCGTATGGCGGCCTGCACGACCTGGAAGCGCGGATTCTGCGCCATGTCTCACCGGCATTTGCCGAAGACCCGCTGCGGGTACTGCGGGTCGCGCGTTTTGCCGCACGTTATGCGCCGCTGGGTTTTAGCGTGGCTGACGAAACCCTGGCGCTGATGCGCACCTTGAGCGAGTCGGGCGAGCTGGCAGCACTGACTCCGGAGCGCAGCTGGAAGGAAATCTCCCGTGCGCTGATGGAAGAACGCCCGGATGTGTTTATCGAGGTGCTGCATAACTGCGGCGCCTTGCACGCCATGCTGCCGGAAGTGGACGCCCTGTTTGGCGTGCCGCAACCTGCCGCCCATCACCCGGAAATCGACACCGGCGCCCATGTGCTCAGCGTGCTGCGCCAATGTGCCGAGCACCAACAACCGCTGACCGTGCGCTGGGCCTGCCTGCTGCACGACCTGGGCAAGGGCCTGACGCCGGAGCAGGAATGGCCCCGGCATATCGCCCACGAGCATCGCGGCATCAAGCTGATCAAGGCGGTAAACGAGCGCTGCAAGGCGCCGCGCGACTGCCAGGAGCTGGCGCTGTTGGTGGGCGAATACCACACCCATGGCCACCGCGCGCTGGAGCTAAAGGCGTCCACCCTGCTGGAGTTGCTACAGACCTTCGACGTCTATCGTCGGCCGCAACGCTTCGAAGAATTTATCGCCGCGTGCGAGATGGATGCCCGTGGGCGCCTGGGGTTTGAGGAGCGTGCTTATCCACAGGCCGACTACCTGCGCGGCGCCGCCGAAGCGGCCAGGGCCGTGCCGGTGCAGCCGTTGGTTGCACAAGGGTTCAAAGGCGCGGAGCTGGGGGAGGCGCTCAAGCGTGAGCGGCTAAAAGCGCTGCAGGCTTACAAGGCAAGCTGATGGGTTTCGCCGCGCTCTACCCATCCTACGGCTCGGTGTGAATCGTAGGATGGGTAGAGCGCAGCGAAACCCATCGCCTATGGTGTCAACTGCTGGCCACGCCACTCGAACGCCACCGGGGCTAGAACCTGATCAATCTGCGCATCGCGCCACAGCTCGTCGTAGGCTCTTTGCACCTCGGGATGCTTATGCTCGGGCACCAACAGCGCCAGCGGCCACAGCACAAAGGCGTTCTTGAGAATCTCGGCGCGCGGCAGAATCAGGCCGTCGAAGTCGCCCACCAGATCGCCGTAGGTCAGCACGTCGATATCCAGTGGCAGGCCTTTGCGATTGGGTGCATAGCGACCGTTATCGGCTTCGATATGTTTGAGGCGGCGATCCAGT
>JBCECW010000601.1:0-2922 GCA_039207785.1 Pseudomonas sp.
CCGCTGGCCGGGGCACTCGCCTCACGCTTTGGTTGCCGGCGGGTGATTGTGGCGGCGGCAGCAGCGGTATGCCTGACCTTACCGCTGCTGGCGGTGTTTTCTACCTGGCCGCTACTGGCCATCACCCTGGCGCTGTTTGGCGCGGCACTGGGCTGTATGGATTGCACCATCAACCTGCAAGCGGTGATGGTGGAGAAAAATAGTCCTACGCCGCTGATGTCGGGCTTTCATGGCCTGTTTAGCGTGGGCTGCATTGTCGGTGCCGGCGGTGTCAGCCTGCTGCTGGCGTTGGGTAGCGGCGCCTTGCTGGCGACGTTGGCGGTGGTGGTCAGCATCGTTGCGGTACTGCTGCATTCGGCGCGTGATCTATTGCCGGTAGGCAGCAGCCGAAATGGCCCCGCCTTGGCCATCCCCCAGGGCGTAGTGCTGTTGATCGGTGCGGTGTGTTTCATCCTGTTTTTGGCCGAAGGCGCGATGCTGGATTGGAGTGCGGTATTTCTGGTGGAAGCCAAACAACTGGCCTCGGCCCACTCGGGCATCGGTTATGTGGCGTTTTCCTGTGCGATGACAGCAGGCCGCCTGACCGGCGACCAGGTGGTTCACCGTATTGGCCGCAAGCGCGTGGTGCTGCTGGGCTCACTGACTGCCGCGCTGGGCCTGTTGGTGGTCATCCTGAGCCCATCCTGGGAACTGGCCCTGCTGGGTTTTGTGCTGGTGGGTGCCGGTTGCTCCAACGTAGTGCCGGTGATGTTCAGCCTGATCGGCAAGCAAAAGGTGATGGCGGAAAACCTGGCGATTCCGGCGGTATCCACCCTGGGTTATGGCGGCATTTTGCTTGGCCCAGCGTTTATCGGCTTTATCGCCCACGCCAGCAGCCTGGCGGTGGCACTGCTGGTATTGGCGGGCTTGTTACTGGGCGCTGGGCTGTTGAGCTTGCTGTTGCGCCTGGAGGATTGAGCGGCGGCCCGTTGCGGCTTCGGCCTGCGTGTCGTCGGTTCAGTCGGAAAACCGCGGTAGAAACAGCGTCACCCGCAACCCACCTTCGCGCAGGTTTTGCAGCGTCACTTCACCGCCATGGCTATGGGCGATATTGCGCGCGATACCCAGGCCCAAACCGTAACCCTGCTGTTTGCCCGACAGGCGAAAATGCGGTTCGAACACTTGCTCGAGCCGCTGCTCAGGTACCCCGGGGCCTTCGTCGTCGACATGCAGAACAAATGCGCTGTCGTCGTCTTCGATATGCAGGTGGGCCTTGTTGCCGTATTTCAGCGCGTTGTCGATCAGATTGCCCATGCACCGGCGCAACGCCAGCGGCTTGCCGGCATAGGTGGCCAGCGCGCGGCCATCGAGGCTGACCTGGCCGTTGCCGTGGGGCGGCAGGTAGGGCTCGATCAGGCAGTCCAGCGCCAGGTTTAGGTCTACCGGCTCGATATTTTCGTGGATATCGGTGTCCTTGACGCATTGCAGCGCGCCCTTGACCAGCATCTCCAGGTCGTCGAGGTCGCGGCTGAATTTGGCTTGTACCTTTTCATCGTCCAGCAGTTCCACGCGTAACCGCAGACGGGTGATGGGGGTGCGCAGGTCGTGGGAAATGGCGCTGAACAGCTGGCTGCGTTCAATCAGGTAACGGCTGATACGCTCGCGCATGGCGTTAAACGCCCGCCCCACTTCCACCACCTCGCTACCACCGCCCTCCGCCACCGGCCGCACTTCGGCATCGCCCAGCGACATATCCCGCGCGGTACGAGCCAGACGTTTAAGCGGCCGGCTCTGCCAATGCACCAGCACGCCAATAAAAAACAGCAGAAAGCTACTGGTCAGAATGATGAACCACACCTGCTGCGCCGGTAGGCCCTCTTCTTCGAGGCTGGTATAGGGCTCGGGCAGCAGCGAGGCGATATACAACCACTCACCGGGCGCCATCTGGATTTGCGTGACCAGCACCGGCGGCTTTACCGGCTCCAGGGTCAGGGCGTAGTGGGCCCAGGAGCGCGGCAGTTCGTCGAGCTTTAGCCCGCCGTTGAAAATACGCAGGTCATCGGGGCTGACAAAGGTCACCAGAATATCGACGTCATTGCCCATGGCGTCGCGCAGCACGTCGTGCACGGATTCCAGCACCGCCGTTTTGCGCGGCGTAAGGGGCAGCACCTGCATATCCAGGGGTTTGTCGTTGAGGGTCACCACAAAGCGCGTGCCGCCCATGCTGCGCAGCTGGTCGAGCACCAGTGGCCGGTAGGCCAGCGGCAAGGAGCGCAGGTAGCTGACGCTGGCGGACATCGAGTGCGCCAGGCTGCGGGCGCTGGTGACCAGGCCTTCCAACTGGGTGGCGCGCAGTTGCGATAGCCAGATCACGCTGGACAGGCTTTGCGCCATTAACACGGCCAGCAAAGTCAGCAGCAGCATGCGGCCGAGCAGCGAACGCGGCACCGGCACCCAGCCGAACCAGCGCTGATACCAGGGTTTTGCGGCGACGGGGCTGTTAGGCAGCATTGTGCGGCGTTACCTGGGCGGCCAGCAGATAGCCGGAACCGCGCACGGTGCGAATCAGCCGCGGCGCCTTGCCGGTGTCGCGCAGGCGTTGGCGCAGGCGGCTGACGGCCATATCGACGATACGGTCCAACGGCATCAGCTCACGGCCACGGGTGGCGTTGCCGATGGTGTCGCGATCAAGGATCTGCTGCGGATGGTCGAGAAACAGTTTGAGCAAGGCAAAGTCGGCACCGGACAGAAACACTTCTTCGCCATCGAGGTGAAACAGGCGGTGGCTGACCATATCCAGCCGCCACTCATCGAAAGCAAGCACTTCCACACGGCTGCGCTCCTGGCCGAACTGGGCACGGCGCAGCAGGGCCTTGATCCGGGCTTGCAGTTCACGGGGGCTGAAGGGTTTACCGAGGTAGTCGTCGGCGCCCAGCTCCAGGC
>JBCECW010000602.1:0-2921 GCA_039207785.1 Pseudomonas sp.
ACATCATCCTGCCCAACTTAAGCTCCGCCCTGCTGGCCGGCGGCATGCTGGCGTTTGCCCTGTCGTTCGACGAAATCATCGTTACCACCTTTACCGCCGGCCACGAGCGCACCTTGCCGCTGTGGCTGCTTAATCAACTGAGCCGCCCGCGCGATGTGCCGGTCACCAACGTGGTGGCCATGCTCGTGATGCTGGTGACCATGCTGCCAATCCTGGGCGCCTACTACCTCACCAAGAGCGGTGAGAGCGTGGCCGGCAGCGGCGGCAAATAAACATCCATTCGTGGACCGAACAACACCTGAAAAGAGGGGAAGAAGCCATGCAAACCAAACTGCTGATCAATGGCCAACTGGTCGCCGGTGAAGGCGCCGCCCAAGCCGTGCTCAACCCGTCGCTGGGCACCGAACTGGTATCCATCAACGAAGCCAGCGAAGCCCAGGTAGACGCCGCCGTACGCGCCGCCGATGCCGCCTTCGACAGCTGGTCGCAAACGGCGCCAAAAGACCGCTCGCTGCTGTTGCTCAAGCTCGCCGATGTAATCGACGCCAACGCCGAAGAGCTGGCGCGCCTGGAATCGCAAAACTGCGGCAAGCCCTACACCGCCGCCCTCAACGATGAACTGCCGGCGATTGCCGATGTGTTCCGCTTTTTTGCCGGCGCCAGCCGCGTAATGGGTGGCTCGGCCGCCGGTGAATACCTGCCGGGCCATACCTCGATGATCCGCCGCGACCCGGTGGGCGTAGTCGCCTCCATCGCACCGTGGAACTACCCACTGATGATGGCCGCGTGGAAACTCGGCCCGGCCCTGGCCGCCGGCAATACCGTGGTGCTTAAGCCGTCCGAGCAAACCCCGCTGACCGCCCTGCGCCTGGCCGAACTGGCCGCCGATATCTTCCCTGCCGGGGTGATCAACGTGGTCTTCGGTCGTGGCCCGAGCGTGGGCGCGCCGCTGACCAACCACCCGAAAGTGCGCAGGGTGTCGCTCACCGGCTCCGTGGCCACTGGCAGCAATATCATCGCCAGCACCGCCGACACGGTTAAACGCATGCATATGGAACTGGGCGGCAAGGCGCCGGTGGTGATCTTCGACGACGCCGATATCGACGCCGCCGTGGAAGGCATCCGCACCTTCGGTTTCTACAACGCCGGGCAAGACTGCACCGCAGCCTGCCGCATCTACGCGCAAAAAGGCATCTACGACAAGTTTGTCGCCAAGCTGGCCGAGGCCGTCAGCACCATCAAATACGGCCTGCAGGACGACGAAGGCACCGAGCTGGGCCCGCTGATTACCCAGCAGCACCTGGACCGCGTGGCCGGCTTTGTCGAACGCGCCCGCGCCATTCCCCATATCAAGGTGCTTACCGGCGGCAAGAAAGCCGACGGCCCAGGCTTCTTCTTCGAGCCCACCGTGCTGGCCGGCGCGTTGCAGGACGACGAAGTGGTGCGTCGCGAGATCTTCGGCCCGGTGGTTTCGGTCACCGCCTTCGATGACGAAGCGCAAGCACTGGCCTGGGCCAATGACTCCGACTATGGCCTGGCCTCTTCGGTATGGACCCACGACGTCGGCCGCGCCCACCGCTTCGCCGCGCGCCTGCAATACGGCTGCACCTGGGTAAACACCCACTTCATGCTGGTGAGCGAAATGCCCCACGGTGGGCAGAAGCTTTCGGGCTACGGCAAAGATATGTCCATGTATGGCCTGGAGGACTACACCACGGTTCGCCATGTGATGTTCAAGCACTGATACCCCCGTCATCCCCGTGAAAGCGGGGATCCAGAATTTCGGACCTGGCGAGGCTCTGCGTCCGACTCTCGATTCTGGATTCCCGCGTGCGCGGGAATGACGGTGGTGAGTTTGTAGCAAGGCGTACGTACCCATTTCACCCTCCCCCGGCGCTGTTGGCGTGTGCAACAGCGGGGTGAACTGCGGGCTTTTTCCGGGGTGCGGCAAGCACGCCAGGGGCGGTTCCAGCCCTGGCGCGCTCTATAACAACAGCCCTGCGGGGCCTATCAAACAGCTGCCATTACACTCGAGGAGTTTCACCATGAGCGATCACATCGCCGATCAAGACGCGGAGCAATTACGCGCGTTGGGCTATACGTCCAACTTCAAACGCAGCATGAGCGTGACCGAAAACTTCGCCCTGGGCTTTACCTACCTGTCGCCGGTAGTGGGCGTGTATACCCTGTTTGGCCTGTGTCTGGCCGCCGGTGGCCCGCCGATGTTCTGGGCCTACCTGCTGGTGGGCCTGGGCCAGTTGCTGGTGTGCCTGGTGTTCGGTGAAGTGGTATCGCAGTTCCCGATCTCCGGCGGCGTCTACCCCTGGGCACGTCGCCTGGTGGGCAAGCGCTGGGCATGGATGGTGGGCTGGGTTTACGCCTGGGCACTGGTGGTAACCATCGCCGCCGTCGCCGTGGGCGCCGGGCCGTATATGGCCGCCATGCTGGGTTTTGAACCGAGCAATAACACCAATATCGGCATCGCCCTGGTGCTGACGGTGATCGCCACCGTGGTCAACCTCAGCGGCACCAAGGTGCTGGCGCGTATCGCCATGTTCGGCTTTATCTGCGAACTGCTGGGCGCGTTGGTGGTGGGCATCTACCTGCTGATTTTCGAACGTCACCAGCCGCTGAGTGTGCTGTTCAATACCTTCGATATCAGCATCGACGGCTCCTACCTGCCGGCCTTCCTCACCGCCTCGCTGGCGGGCATGTTTCTCTACTACGGCTTCGAGGCCTGCGGCGATGTGGCCGAAGAAACCCCGAACCCAAGCAAGAGCATTCCCAAGGCCATGCGCATGACCATCTACGTCGGTGGCGTGGCGGCGATGTTTGCCTGCCTGGCGCTGATCCTGGCCGTGCCGGATATGACCGCCGTGATCAATGGCACCGACAAAGACCCGGTCGGCACCATCCTCAAT
>JBCECW010000603.1:0-2917 GCA_039207785.1 Pseudomonas sp.
CACTGCAAGGTGCCGGCATAGCGGAACAGCTCCGCTGGCGCCAGGCTGGCCACGCGCACCATACGCTGTTCAGCCGCCGCACCGGTGGTGGGGATATCGGCCAGGCCGTCGCCGTTACTGTCCGGCAGCCGGCGGATATGGTCGAGCAGGCCCTGCCACTCCTTGTACTCCTGCACGCCCGGGGTGTTGGGGTCGGCGTCGATAATCGCATCGTTCAGCGCCGCCAGCGGCTTGCCGTTGGCATCCTTGGGCACCACGCTCATCAGGCCCTTGCTCAGGTCGGAAATCAGCCAGGTAAAGCTGCCGACATAGCTGCTGGCACCAATGCTATAGAGCCTGGGGTTGTGCAGGTCCAGCGGGGTGTAGCCGTGCTCGGCATCGCCCAGCTCGATGCGGCTGACGCGGTCGAACGGCACGCGGTAGGGGTTGTAGGTAAAACGCAGGCCCGCCACGCGGGGGAAGTAGCTGTCGCTGTCGCGCATCTGGTAGGCCAGCAGCAACACCTCCAGGGTGTCTTTCAGCTCCTGGCCGGTGACATACACCTTGACCAGCGGATAGCCCGGCGCGTCATCCAGCTGGCCAATCCCCAGCGGGGCGATACGGAAAAGGTCGGACACTGCCTGCACGCCGGTGCGCCCGGCGATCATATCGTCGCGGATGGTGCCGTTGCCGGTAAAGGCGATATCGCTGCCGGTGGCGTCGCGCAGGGCGTCGGTCACCAGGTTGGCCAGAATCGGATCGTCGTGGGCGCGGGTCAGGGTTTTATCGACCTTGGCCAGCGGCTGGTCAAAGCGATAGCCCTTGGGTTCGAGCATCTGCTGGCTGGCCTGCTGCTTGAAGTCTTCGACCTGGGTGGTGATCACGCCATCGCCCTGGGTCTGGTCGTTGATCGGGTGCAGGCTGTAGTCGCGCACCTGGGTTTTGCCGTCCTCGCCCAGGCGCATATGCAACTCGCCCAGGTACTGGATTTCCGAGCCGGCCTGCACCACCGGGGTATGGCCGTTGACCAGCACCGGCTGCGGCAGCGCCGTGTGCGAGTGGCCGCCGACAACGATATCGATACCCGGCACCTGCTCGACCATCTCCACTTCTTCGCCGCGCCAGCTGCCGTCGTCCTGCTGGGCCACGCCCATATGCGACAGCAGGATCACCACATCGACCTTGTCCTCTTCGCGGAGCTTTTTCACCATGGTCTTGGCGGTTTCGATGGGATCGGCAAAGGTTACCGGCTTGGTCATCGGCGACACGGCAATGGCGTTATAGCCAAGCAGGCCGAACAGGCCAAAACGGATGCCGCCCTTTTCGATCACCTTGTACGGCACGATACGCCCGGCGTCCTGATGGGCCTTGAGGCTGTCATCGGCCGGGTTGTTGGGGTCGAACTGGATATTGCTCGACAGCACCGGCACCAGTTTGGCGCCTTCGGCCTTGCTGGCGGCCGTGAGCATGGCGGCCAGGCCCATGGGGCGGAAGTCGAATTCGTGGTTGCCCAGGGTGGTGGCGTCGTAGCCGATCTCGCTCATCAGCCGCAGCTCGCTGCCGGCCTCGCGGGTGATGGTGTGAAACAGGGTGCCCATGGTGAAGTCACCGGCATCAAGCAGCAGCAACGGTTGCTCGCCTGCTGCCGCGCGCCGCGCCTTTACCAGGGTGGCCAGGCGCGCCACCCCGCCGACGGTGCCATCGTCGTTGACGGTGGCCGGGGTGTATTCATTGTTGGGGCCAAAACCGAGCAGGCGCGATTGCCAGTCGTTGGTGTGCAGCACGGTAAAGTCGCGCGGCGCGGCAGTGGCACAGGCCGAGGCCAGCAGCAGGCCGACCAGCAAGGGGCGAAGCAGGGGCATGAACCAATCCTTATTCATTAAAACGTTGCGCAGTATGGGCAAGCACCAACGCGGCGACAGCGACCGAACGCGCCGCCACCTGTAGCGGATCAAGTCAGCGCCAGCACCTCGCCCGCCGCACGCTCGGCCGCCTGTACGGCGCCATCAAAATAGCCCATCCAACGCGTGGCCGTTTCCGTGCCGGCAAAGTGCAGACGGCCGTGGGGCTCGCGCAACCGCGCCGCGCCATTGCTCCATACACCTGGCGGAAACAAGGCCGCGTAGCAACCGCGACTAAAGGCCTCGTCGGCCCAGCACTTATCCACATACTCCAGGGGTTGCCGGGCCTGCTCACCGTAGTAGCGGGCGAAGCAGTTCAACACTTCGGCCTGGCGCTGGGCCGGGTCGCGGGCGCTCCAGTGCCGCGCCTCGTCGCCTTCGATAAAGCCCATCAATATGCCCTTGCCCGAGCCGGGCACACTGTTGTCAAAGGTCAGGCGCACCGGGCCGACTTCACTGGTGGCCTGGCCTGACAAACCCTGCTCGCGCCAGAACGGCCGCTCGTACATGGCCATGCATTTGATTACCGAGCCCTGGGGCAGGCGTTGCAGCAACTGGTCGCGCCAACCGGGCAGCAACGGCGCTTGGGTGATGCGCAGCAACAGGGTGGGCGGCACGGCAAAGATCACGCGATTCGCGCGGTGAGTGCCCTGATCCGTGATCAGCTCGACGTGATCGCTGGCCTGGTGCAGTGCCCGCACCGGTTGCCCCAACTGCACATCCGTCACGCGCTGCGCCAGTTCCTCACAAATACGCTGCGAACCGCCGACGATACGATCCTGCTGCGCGCCATCGGCCACGCCCAACACGGTGTCGAGGTTGGTGCCGCTCTTGATATAGAACAGCACATGCAGAAACGACAGGTCGTGGGGTTTGCCGGCAAATACTGCAGCACTGGCCAGGTCGAACACGGTGCGCGCCTGGGCGGTGGTGACGCAGCGGCGTAGCCACTCGGCGAAGGTCATGCTGTCCCACAGGGCAGCCTTGGGATGACGGCTGGGGTCATCGAGGTCGATCTGCGCCGCCAGCCGATCCAG
>JBCECW010000604.1:0-2906 GCA_039207785.1 Pseudomonas sp.
CAGCAGGCCATGCCCGTACATCAAGTGGCTGGTCAGGTGATGGGGCAATTGGTCCACCGAGGTGGCCGAGTAACGGTTACGGGTTTTCAGCTGGCCGAGAAAGTAATTGCTGTGGGTCATCAGCCCGTAGTTATGCACGCTCGGGTTGCCCTGATACACCGCCACGGCATTCTGCCCATGGCGCGCCTGGATATCGGCAAGGCGGTCGGCCACCAGGGCGAAGGCTTCATCCCAGTCGATGGCCTGCCATTCGTTGCCCACGCGGCGCATGGGTTGGCGCAGGCGGTCGGGGTCATGTTGGATATCTTGCAGGGCCACCGCCTTGGGGCAGATATGGCCGCTGCTGAAACTGTCCTGGGCATCGCCTTTGATGGAGAGAATCTGCTGGCTGCCGTCAGGCTCGGTCTGGGTTTCGATGCTTAGCCCGCAGATGGCTTCACACAGGTGGCACGCACGGTGATGGAGGGTCTTGGTCATGGCCTAGCCTCTTTTTTATTGGCAACGACTCATCAGGTCGGTAAGCCTCAACTATGGAGTGCTTACCCGCGCAATGCCATCAGCTTAAGCCCTATGAATCGCAACCTATCAGGCCACTCCATAGACGGTTTGGGACGGCGAGTACAGCGCCAGGAACCTGCCAAGCAGCGCGCGTTTCGGCAGATATATGCCATTTAAATTGATTACAGCGGCTTCGCTAGTCGCATTAATCAAACAAAGTGCGTATCTTTGGGCCACTGTGCTGCATGTGTACCGCGAATCGCAACCTGGTGTTTAGATCTCGATCCAACCATCTACACGAATTCCGATAACTCTTTGCACTCAGTACTGGCTGGGCCATAGCCCTGCCGCAATCCACTCTGTTCAAGGAGCAACACCATGGCTAATCGCGAAACTGGTACCGTTAAATGGTTCAACGATGAAAAAGGCTTCGGCTTCATCACTCCAAGCAACGGCGGCGCTGACCTGTTCGTGCACTTCAAAGCTATCCAATCCGACGGCTTCAAGAGCCTGAAAGAAGGTCAGACCGTATCTTTCGTGGCTGCTAAAGGCCAGAAAGGCATGCAAGCTGAAGAAGTACAGGTAGTCTAAGACTCCCCGCGCTTCACAAAAAAACCTCGCTTCGGCGGGGTTTTTTTATACCTGGCATATGCCGTTTTCAGCGCTGTCTGTGCCGCGCCCAGGTTTGCCAAGCCACTTCGCGGCAGTGTACAAAGGCTGCCCCCAGGCATTGCCTGGCGCATTACCAACCTGGCATGAGACATCTGATACAAAGGTCGCGGTCAGCAAAGATGACATGACGCGACATTTCCTTATAAGATCCGGCCTCCCCATTTCGTCGCACCGTGCGGCCCCCAGCCGCTGGTAGAGCCCTTTTTTCTGTAAAAACCAAAGGCTTGCTCGCCAGCGCAATCGTTGTACAAAAGGTAGTTAATGATGAGCGCAAGACACTTTCTCTCGCTAATGGACTGCACGCCCGATGAGTTGCTGGGCCTGCTTCGTCGCGGCATCGAGCTAAAGAGCCTGCGCCAACGCGGCATCCTTTTCGAACCACTGAAAAACCGTGTGCTGGGCATGATCTTCGAGAAGGCCTCGACCCGCACCCGCCTGTCCTTTGAAGCCGGCATGATCCAGCTCGGTGGCCAGGCCATCTTCCTCTCGCCGCGCGACACCCAGCTGGGCCGCGGCGAGCCCGTCAGCGATGCCGCCATCGTCATGTCGCGCATGCTCGATGCCGTGATGATCCGCACCTTCGCCCACAGCACCCTCACCGAGTTCGCTGCCCATTCGCGCGTACCGGTAATCAATGGCCTGTCGGACGACCTGCACCCCTGCCAGTTGCTGGCCGATATGCAGACCTACCACGAGCTGCGCGGCGCCATCAAAGGCAAGACCGTGGCCTGGATCGGCGACGGCAACAATATGTGCAACAGCTACATCGAAGCTGCCCAGCAATACGACTTCCACCTGCGCGTGGCCTGCCCGCAAGGCTACGAGCCGAACCCGACCTTCGTGGCCCAGGCCGGCGAGCGCGTCACCATCGTGCGTGACCCGCGGGAAGCCGTGGCCGGCGCTCACCTGGTGAGCACCGATGTCTGGACCTCCATGGGCCAGGAAGAAGAAGCCGCCGAACGCCTGGCGCTGTTCAAGCCCTATCAGGTCACCCGCGCCCTGCTCGACCAAGCCGCCAGCGACGTATTGTTCCTGCACTGCCTGCCGGCGCACCGTGGCGAGGAAATCAGCGAAGACCTGCTCGACGACCCGCGCTCCGGCGCCTGGGACCAGGCCGAAAATCGCCTGCACGCGCAAAAGGCGCTGCTGGAGTTGCTGGTTGAGCCGGGCTATCGCCCCGCATGAGTGCAGCGGCGCTGCTGATCCTGCGTGACCTCAGTTGCGGCTACCGCGACCATCCCGTGGTGCAGCAGCTGAACCTGCAACTCAATGTCGGTGAAATCGGCTGTCTGCTCGGCCCCTCGGGCTGCGGCAAAACCACCACGCTGCGCGCCATCGCCGGTTTCGAGCCGGTGCTCGACGGTGACATTCACCTGGGTGGCTCCCTGCTGTCGCAAGCCGGCTTTACCCTGGCCCCGGAACAACGCCGCATCGGCATGGTGTTTCAGGACTACGCGCTGTTCCCGCACCTGACGGTGGCCGACAACGTTGCCTTTGGCATTCGCCAGCAGCCCGATAGCGCGCAGGTCACCGCCGAGCTGCTGGACCTAGTCAAGCTGTCCACCCTGAGCAAACGCTATCCCCATGAGCTGTCTGGCGGCCAACAACAGCGCGTGGCCCTGGCCCGCGCCCTGGCGCCAGCCCCGCAATTGCTGCTGCTCGATGAGCCCTTCTCCAACCTCGACAACGAACTGCGCCGCCGCCTCAGCCATGAGGTGCGCGAGATCCTCAAGGCC
>JBCECW010000605.1:0-2894 GCA_039207785.1 Pseudomonas sp.
CGTGCTCCAGGGCCCGCAGAAGCCCGACTACCTGCTGTTTGTTAACGAACAATATGCCGCCCCGGAAATCCTGCGCCTGGCCAAGGATTCCGGCGTCAAGCTGTTTGCCGTGAGCAACACCCTGACCACCGACCAGCAGCGCGTGCTGGGCAGCAGCCGCGAAACCTACCCCAACTGGATCGGCAGCCTAGTGCCGAACGATGCCGACGCCGGCTATATGATGGCCATGGGCCTGATCAAGCACGCCCGCGAAGCCCATCCCTACGAGCCGATGGAGATGCTGGCCTTCAGTGGCATCAAGCAAACTCCTTCTAGCCAGCTGCGCGAGCTGGGCCTGAAAAAAGCCCTGGCGGAAAACCCCGATGTGCGTCTGCGGGTGATGGCCTACGGCGCCTGGCAGCGCCAGCGCGCCTATGACCAGGCGCGCACGTTATTGCCGCGTTACCCGAACATCAATATGGTCTGGGCCGCCAACGATGAAATGGCCTTTGGCGCCATGCAGGCGGTGGAAGAGTTTGGAAAGAAGCCGGGGCACGACGTGCACTTCGCCACCATCAATTCCAGCGTGCAGGCGCTGCAAGCGCGGATGGATGATCGTCTTGAGGTATTGGTCAGTGGCCAGTTCACCATTGGCGGCTGGGCGCTGGTGATGATCAACGACTACGACAAGGGCATGGACTTCGCCAAGCATGGCGGCAAAGACCGCACCTTGCCGATCTATGTGTCGCTGGACGAAAAACAGGCCGCGCAACTGGCCAAGCGTGTAGTGGGCAAGGATAACTACGGCCTGGATTTCCGCCGCTATCTGCTGCAGAAGCAGTCCAAGCTGCGCGAGTACAACTTTTCCCTGCGCCCGCTGATCAACTAGAGCCCGGCCAGGTGCAGCACCAGTTTCACCAGGGCAAACAGCACCAGCACAAACACCCCGGTAAACAGCAGGCCGATCACGATAAAGTGGCTGGGTTTGCCATGGCGGAAGTCGCGGGCGCGGTTTTTCCCGCTTTGCACGCCGAAGGCGGCGGCCATCACGCTGTGCAGCATTTGCCAGAGGGTAGGGGGCTGGTCGTTATTGTTTTGCTCGTCCATTACGGGCTCCATGGGTTGCGTCCCTTGCAGCAACCATAGCCGAAGATCGCAACCGGGCTCCTGCTAAGCCATACTAGCGCCCTTGCTGAATTCCCTTTTTTTGCCACTTACGCTCGTTCTTGCAACGCCGTGCGGAGCTTTTATGAAATTCATACACCAGCGCGAACACCTTAACGAAGACGATATCGTCGTTATCCAGTGCTCGCAGCCCTGCAATATCCGCCTGATGAACGACGCGAATTTCCGCAGCTTCAAAAACGGCGGCCGGCACACCTACCACGGCGGCGCGTTTGTGGATTTCCCGGCAAAGATCGTGGTGCCGAGCAGCGGTTTCTGGAATATCACCCTCGATACCGTCAGCCGCAAAGCCATCAGCGTGACGCGCAAGCCGACGCTGACCCACTCGATCAAGATTGTGCGCAAGTCGCCGTCTGAGCTGCGTTAAGGCCATTGGCTTGGTGCGCTCCGCGCACCTACAGAGCCCTGCATACCGCTTGAAAGTCCGGGCGTTCGGCCACTGTTTCGGTGATACACGCCTGCTGCAACTGCCATAACGGCGCCGCGCGCTCGTCGCCGTAGCAGCGCTGCAACAACTCCTCCAGCAAACAGCCAAACGCGCGCGTCTCGATGCGCTGCAGCAGTTGGCCGTGGGCGCTTGCCGGGTCGAAGAACGACGCGGCGCCAAAGTCGCCCAGCACGCAATGCCCCTCAGGGTTGACCAGCAGGTTATGGCCGTACAGGTCGCCATGCAGGATGCCGCGGGCATGCAGATGGGCGACGGCCGAGGCCACGGCCCGGGCAATATTTAGCGCTTCATCAAGATGGAAGCGTTGCTGCTGGGGGTAGCAATCGCGGGTGCAACTGGCCAGCGACGGCGGTCCGGCCAGTACCTGGTAATCGGCGCTGATCCGTTCCAGTAGCAGCCCCGGTGGCGTGCTGGCCAGCGGCCCGGCCACACCGATCAGATGGGGGTGATTGCCGGCGGCCAGGCAGGCGGCCATTTCGCTATGGGGCAGGCCGTCGCTGGTGACCTCGCCGCGAAACAGCTTGGCCGCCATGGCCCGCGTTGGCTGCCCCGGCGCTTGCCAGTGGGCGGCGTGAATAATGCCGGAGGCACCTTCGCCCAACACTTCGCCCATTTGAATCTGCTGCAACGGGATGGCCGTCATCGCCTGGCTGGGTTCGGCTCTATCGCTTACCGGGTTACCGGCATAGGCCAGCCATGCCAGGTGCGGCAGTTCCAGCAGCCACTGCGGCAGGTGCTCGAAACGGTTGGCGGCGATACGCAGCAGTTGCAGGTTGCGGCAGGCACTCAGCGATTCCGGCAGGGCCGCTAAACGATTGCCGGCCAGCATCAGTTTTTGCAGCCGTGGCCGCGCGCCCAGTTCGGCGGGTAGCTCGGCGACCTGGTTGTCGCTCAGGATCAGCCAGCGCAGCTGCGCCGGCAGGCTGGCCGCCGGCACATGGGCAATGCGGTTGGCCTTGAAACCGACCATCTCCAGCTGAGGGCAATCACCCAGCACTTCCGGCACAACGGTAAAGGGATTGTCCGAGCAGAAAATCACCTTGAGTTTGCGCAGGCGCGGCAAATCGGCCGGCAGCTGGCTGAGCTGGTTGCCCGAGAGGTTCAGCACCTCCAGGGAATCTGCCAGGTCGAAGATTTCCGCTGGGAATACGCTCAGCCCGCAGGACAGATCCAGCCGGCTGATACCCGCCAGCTCGCCCCGGCGCAGTTGTTCAAGAGTGTGCATGTGCAGAAACGACGCCGATCAGTTCCCCTCTCCCGTTTACGGGAGAGGGGCTAGGGG
>JBCECW010000606.1:0-2419 GCA_039207785.1 Pseudomonas sp.
GCAGACCCAGGGTGGCCTTGCTGTCTTCGACAAAACCGGCGGCGCCGGCTTGTTGTGCGATCAGGCCGAGCAGTACGGCTGCCGCCAACGGGGATTTGGTCATGGTGCTTGCTCCAGATGCAGTTCTTTTTAGTAGTCCGACACTGCAAGGAGTAACGCCATTTCAGCTTGCGGGGTGCGGGTCGCGGCGGCTTGGCCGGGCGGGACGGCGCAACAGTAATAAAAAATGTATAAATCTAAAAAGACTTATTAGTTTGTTTTTAATGCTTTTTAAGAATATTAGACACATTTGGCAAAACCTGACGGCAGCACGGGTCACACGCAAAACCAGGCTGCGCATGCCCCGTCCTTATATGACTTCAGCTGCCGCCCACGATCACGCCAGAAACTCCGCCGTAGACACCACCGCGGCATAACCAAAGGCAAACGCGGCCATAAAGGCGGCATGCACCTGGGCCGCCGGCACGGTAACGCCGTTGAACTCCAGGTCGAGGGTGGCGCAGGCGTCGTGGATCACGGTGGTGTCGTAGCCGAAATCCACCGCCGCGCGCACCACGCCGTCCACGCACATATGGCTCATGCTGCCGACAACTACCACTTTGCTGATGCCATGTTGGTCGAGCACGGCTTTTAGCGAGGTGTCGCGGAACGAGTTGATCTGGTGTTTGACGATCACCGGCTCGTCGCCCTGGTTGCGCACGCTGGCGTGGATGGCCG
The DNA here is from genome assembly GCA_039207785.1 of Pseudomonas sp. Taxonomy (GTDB): domain Bacteria; phylum Pseudomonadota; class Gammaproteobacteria; order Pseudomonadales; family Pseudomonadaceae; genus Aquipseudomonas. The sequence goes on from JBCECW010000606.1 coordinate 718, forward strand.
CACCTTCGGAGCCGGCAACAAAAAACGGCGCATCGGCGTCGTTGGCTTCGTGGCGGATATGCACCACCAGGTCACCGGCATCGCGGAAGGCGTTAAGTACCTGGGCGGCTTTTTCCGCCGCCGCCTCGGCACCTACCAGCGGCCATTTGCCGGTGGCGAAGTAATCGTTCTGAATGTCGACGACGACAAGGGCTTGCTTGGACATGGTGTGTTCCTCGGTGCAGGTAGGTAATGTTCGGGTGTTTGCGTGAGGTGCAGTATTCATCCTGGCCTCGTCGCCGAAACGCAGCTGGAACGACAATAGCGGTGGAAAAAATGACAAAGGATACAAACCGGCCGGTGCTGGAGATTGGCCTGCTGGTCTACCCCGGCGCGCAAACCGCTGCCGTGCATGGCCTGACCGATCTGTTCACCATCGCCAACCGCATGGCCGGCGAGCAGCAATCCGAGCAACTGCCGCGCCTGCGCATCAGCCACTGGAGCGCCGCTACCCCGCAGGCCGCGCTCGAACGCCAGCATGACAGCCTGCCGGACGCTACCAGCCGCCTCGCCGCCATTGTCATTCCGCCGTGCATGGACGATATGCCCAGCGCCGAGGAAGCCCACCAACTGGCCGACTGGATCAAGCGTAGCCATGAGCAAGGCGCCATCGTCGGCTCGATTTGCCTGGGGGCGTTTTTGCTGGCCATTACCGGCCTGCTGGACGGCCGCAACGCCACCACCCACTGGACCCACGGCGACCAACTGGCCAGCCAGTTTCCCCTGGTAAAGGTCAATGTCGACAAACCCATCATCGACGATGGCGACATCATTACCACCGGCGGCCTGATGGCCTGGGCCGAGATCGGCATGCGCCTGGTGGACCGCCTGCTTGGCCCGAGCATCGCCACCCGTACCGCGCGTTATCTGATGATCGAACACAGCGACAGCGCCCGCGAATGCGGCAGCAACTTTGCGCCGATCCTTGCCCATGGCGATGCGGCAGTACTTAAGGTGCAGCATTGGTTGCAGGGCAATGGCGCGGTGGATGTCAGCCTGGCGGCGATGGCCGAGTGTGCCGGCTTGGAAGCACGTACCTTTTTACGCCGGTTTCGCGCGGCGACGGGGCTGAAACCCACCGAATATTGCCAGCATGTGAAAGTCGGCAAGGCGCGCGAGCTGCTGGAGTTTACCAACGGCACGGTCGACCATATCGCCTGGACCGTGGGCTACCAGGACCCCGGTGCCTTTCGCACGGCGTTTAAAAAAATCACCACCCTGGCCCCCAGCGAATACCGCAACCGCTTCGGGGTAAAACCCAAAGCCGCTACGGTCCCGTAGGGTGCGCTCCGCGCACCAGCGATCTTCCCGATATCGCAACGGTGCGCGGAGCACACCCTACGAAACCGCATTCTTTTCTCTTTATTCGATACCTGCCCATGCCTATCAGCCCCGAGCAACTCGCCCAGATCACCGCCCTTACCCTTGAGCATTACAACGGCGTGGCCGAAAGCTTTCGCGAAGGTACCCGCGACCATGACGTGAGCCAGAATATCGCCGCGTTGCTGCGCCATATCGCGGCGCCCGCGCCCTTGCAGATTCTCGACTTTGGCTGCGGCCCGGGCCGTGATTTAAAGGTATTCCGCGATATGGGCCATGTGCCGGTGGGCCTGGATGGCTCGGCGAATTTTGCCCAGATGGCGCGCACCGACAGTGGTTGCGA
>JBCECW010000606.1:2429-2892 GCA_039207785.1 Pseudomonas sp.
TGGCAGCAGGACTTCCTGGCGCTGGACCTGCCGGCCGAACGCTTCGACGGCATCTTTGCCAACGCGGTGCTGTTTCATGTGCCGGCGCAGGAGTTGCCGCGGGTGTTGCGCCAACTGCACGCCACGCTTAAACCCGGCGGCGTGCTGTTCAGCTCCAATCCGCGCGGCGATAACCAGGAGGGCTGGAACGGCCCGCGTTATGGCAGCTACCACGACCTGGGCGCCTGGCAGCAGTTTTTAACCGCCGCCGGTTTTGTCGAGCTGGAACACTACTACCGCCCCAGCGGCCTGCCACGCGAACAACAGCCGTGGCTGGCCAGCGTCTGGCGCAAGACTTAAGCGGTTACCCGCTGTACCAGCGCCTGCAACTGCGCCGCGCCATCGGCCCCGGCGCGTTGTAGCCATTGCCGCAACTGTTGCTCGATGGCGGGCAGCGGCGCCCTCACCCCGGCCAGTTCCAGGT
>JBCECW010000607.1:0-2887 GCA_039207785.1 Pseudomonas sp.
AAGCGTACAGGGCGAGAAGGTCGACTGCTTTGCCTTGACCGAGCCGGGCGCTGGCTCCGATGCCAATGCGATCAAGACCCGCGCGGTGCGCGAGGGCGATGACTTTATCCTGAATGGCGCCAAGCACTTTATCAGCCACGCTGGGCATGCCGATTTCGCCATTGTGTTCGCCGTCACCGCTACCTACGAACACAACGGCCGCAAGCGCAATGCCGTTACTGCATTCCTGGTGGACCGTGGTACGCCCGGCATGACCATTCGCCGTGGTCCCAAGTGCGTCAGCAACCGTGGTTACCACACCTTTGAAATCTTCTTTGATGACTGCCGCGTGCCGGCCAGCAAGGTGCTGGGCGAGGTCGACAAAGGCTGGGAAGTGGCCAATGCCTGGCTTACCGCTGGCCGGGTCATGGTAGCTGCCAACTGCGTCGGCCAGGCGCAGCGTGCGCTGGATGTGTCACTGCAATGGGCGGCTGACCGCAAGCAGTTTGGCCAGGCCATCGGCAGCTACCAGGGGGTGTCGTTCAAGCTCGCCGATATGGCCACGCAAATCCGTGCCGCCGAGCTGCTGACCTTGCATACCGCCTGGAAAATGGACCAAGGCAGCATGACCGATGGCGAGGCCGGTATGGCCAAGCTGTTTGCCAGCGAAGTGCTGGGCAAGGTGGCTGACGAAGCCGTGCAGATTTTTGGCGGCATGGGCCTGATGGATGAAGGGCCGGTGGAGCGTATCTGGCGTAACGCGCGGATCGAGCGGATCTGGGAAGGCACCTCGGAAATCCAGCGCCATATCATTTCCCGTGAACTGCTGCGGCCGCTGTTGCGCTAAGGAGGTAGGTGATGAGCCTGCGTGACAACCTCAAACGTTTGCTGGCGCCACGGCACCTGGCTTTTGTCGGCGGTCGCAGCATGGCGCGCGCCTATAAGCGCTGTGCCGAAGGTGGCTACCAGGGGCAGATGTGGCTGATCAATCCGCAACATGCCGAGCTGGAAGGTGTGCCTTGCGTTGCCAGCGTCGCCGACCTGCCAAGTGGCCCGGATGCAGTATTTGTCGCCACCAACCGCGAGCTGACCCTGGAGTGCGTGGCGCAGCTGGCGGCCAAGGGCGCCGGCGGCGCCATCTGCTACGCCTCGGGTTTTGCCGAAACCGGCGAGCAGGGCGTGCAGCTGCAAGCACAACTGCTGCAAGCCGCCGGCGAGATGGCGCTGCTGGGGCCCAACTGTTACGGCTTGCTGGACTATCTGCACAGCGCCGCGCTGTGGCCGGTGGCCCATGGCGGCAAAGCGGTGGACAAGGGCGTGGCGGTGCTGACCCAGAGCGGCAACTTTGCCTACAACCTGTCGATGAGCGATCGCTCGCTGCCGATTGCCTATATGGCCTCGGTGGGTAACCAGGCGCAGACCGGTGTGGCCGAGCTGATGGATGTGTTGCTGGATGAGCCTCGGGTTACCGCCATCGGTCTGCACCTGGAAGGGCTGAAAAATGTGCCGGGCTTTGCTGCTGCCGCGCACAAGGCGTTGCTCAAGGGCATTCCCATCGTTGCGCTGAAAACCGGGGTGTCGCAGTTGGGCGCGCAATTGGCCCTTAGTCATACCAGTTCGCTGGCCGGCTCCGATGCGCTGTATGACAGCCTGTTCGAGCGCCTGGGGGTGATTCGGGTCAGCGGCCCGGTGAGTTTTGTCGAAACCCTGAAGGCCGCAGCCTGCGGCAATCTGCCGGGCGGCAACCGCCTGATTGCCCTGGCCTGTTCCGGCGGCGATGCGGGATTGCTGGCCGACTACAGCGAACGCAACGGACTGCACCTGCCAAGCCTGGACCAGACACAGCGCGATGAGCTGGCGCAGGTGTTGCCCAGCTATGCCAACCTGGTCAACCCGCTGGATTTCACCACCGCCATCTGGGGCGATGGCGCGGCGCTGCAACAGATGCTCGACAGCAGCTTGCGCACTGAGGCTGACGCCGCCGTATTGGTGCTGGATTACCCCAGCGAAGCCACCGGTGAGCGCAAGGAGTGCGACTTGCTGTTGCAGCTCTATAGCGAGGCGTTGCAGCGTTACGGCAAGGTCGGTTTTGTTACCTCGGCGTTCCCCGAACTATTGCCGGCGGCGGCGCGGGAACGCCTGCATCAGCAAGGTATTGCCGCCTTGCAAGGCGTCGAGGATGGCCTGGCCGCCTGGGGCAAGATCGCCCACTACCAGATGCACCGCCAGACCTTGTTGGCCCGTGGCGAATCAGCACTGCTGCCGATCTGCCCGCACGCCTTGACCGGCGACACGCTGCTGCTGGATGAGTGGCAGTCCAAACAAGCGCTCAAGGCCTTTGGCCTGCCGGTGCCCGCCGGTGAATTAAGCACCCCGGAACGTACCCTGGCTGCCGCGCAGCGGGTGGGTTTCCCGCTGGTGCTCAAGGCGGTCAGCAGCCAGTTGCCACATAAAACCGAAGCTGGCGCGGTGGCCCTGAACCTGGCTACGCCGCAGGCCTTGCAAGTGGCGCTGGAGGAAATGCGTGGGCGTATCGCTGCCTATGCGCCGCAGGTGCCCTTTACGCAGGTGTTGCTGGAGCCCATGGCCAAGGCGCCATTGGCCGAGATGATCGTCGGTATCAAACGCGAAAACGGTTTTGCCCTGGCCCTGGTGATTGGCGCCGGGGGTGTGCTGGTGGAGCTGCTCAAAGACAGCCGCACGCTATTGCTGCCCACCACCGACGCGGCGATTCGCGCGGCCGTGCTGAGTTTGCGCAGTATCGGTTTGCTGCAGGGGTTCCGCGGCCGGCCGGCGGCGGATCTGGACGCTTTGGTGGCCGCGATCCGCGCGGTGGCCGATTACGCCTGTGAAAACGCCGCGCACCTGCTGGAACTGGACGTTAACCCTTTGCTGGTTGGCCCTGATG
>JBCECW010000608.1:0-2207 GCA_039207785.1 Pseudomonas sp.
CATCAACGGCACGGTATGGCGCACGTGGTAATAGGCTTCGGTCAGAAACGCCCGGTAGCTTTCCAGGCTGACCTCGCCGGCCAGGGCTTCGCGGATAACCGGCACCGTAAACAGTGCCTGACGCTCCTGGGCGGTGGCGGCTTGCAGTTGGTCAAAAAAACTCATGCTCGTTACCTCATTGATTGGCAAGTTCTGCCAGGTCTTGGCGGTGGTGTGCCGAAATCGCTTCGCGGCGCAGGCGACCATTGCTGGTTGTGAACGGTGCGTCCAGCCGCCTCCAGGCACTCACCCGGGCGTAATCCGGAAGCCCGGCATTGGCGTGTTCGATGGTGGCGGCGAGAGTGGTATCGCTGCAGGCCGGATCAAGGGGCCAGAGCAGCGCGACGTTGCGATCCAGTCCTTCGCCATGCACATAGGCCTGGGCGATGGTGCCGCGCTGGGTCAGCTGCGCCTCGACCCAATCCGGGTTGACGTTGCGCCCGAAGCTGGTGATGAACTGATGTTTTTTGCGGCCCTTGAGGAACAGGTATCCGTCCGCGTCGAACTCGCCAATATCGCCGGTCGCCAGCCATTGCCCGGCGAACGGCGCTTCCCCCAGATAGCCCAGTAAGGCCGAGCCTTTGACCTCGACTTCGCCATCGTCGGCCACACGCACCGCAACATGCGCCAAGGGCTTGCCCACGCTGCCGGGGCGGTTGCCCTGCGGACGATTCAGGCACACCACCGAGGCGCACTCGGACAACCCGTAGCCCTGGAATACCGGCAAGTTGACCTGCGCAGCGCGGGCCAGCAGGTCCGCCGAGACAGGTGCGCCACCCACCGCGACAAAGCGAAACTGCTCTGCAGTGATCAGCTTGCGTTCCAGCGCGATCACCAGGCCCACCAACAGCTGCGGTACCAGGATCACGCTGTGTGCGCCGCTCATTACCAGCGCCCCCAGCAGACGTGGCCATTGCACGCCACTGGCACCGTTGATACCCAGCTGTTGTTGGGGGTACAGCGTGATACAGGCGCCGGCCAGCAACGCGGCGTAAATACCGAGGTTTTCCAGCAGTACGGCCAAGGGCAGTACCGCCAGGTAGCGCTGCGGCTCGGTCGGGCGACTCGCCGCTTCCAGTTCCTGGGCCACACGCAGTAATGCCGGCGCGCCCAGGCAAACACCCTTGGGGTTGCCCGTGGTACCCGAGGTGTAGGTTATTTTTGCCGTGCCGGCAGGAATGCCAGGGTCTCTGGTTTGCGCTCGCCGCCAAAAGGCGTCTTCTTGCTGAAAGCCCGCGGCAAGCATCTCTGCGGCCATGGACGGGTCGGCAACAGCGATGTCCACCTGGCTCTGGTCGAAACAATGTTGCCGCTGGGCGGCTGAAAAGAAAGGCGCCACGGTCACACACGGAATGCCGCAGAACAGCGCCGCCAGATCCCATAGCAGCGCCTCCGGGCTGTTTTCCATGACCAGCGCAAACACCTTGCCGGGCTGGGCGCTGAGGGAAGCACAGCGTTGCTCGATGCCGCTCCACAGTTGTTGGTAGTCCAGCGTGGTGGCGCCGCGTAGGGCTGGCTGGTGGGGCCGTTGCTGGGCATGCTGCTGCAGCGCTGTACGCAGGCTATTGGCTTCAAGCGGCATGGCAGCTCTCCACCGAACAGTGGGGAAACCCCAGGCGCGCCAACACGCCGCTGGTTTCAAGTTGCTCCAAGCCGTAGCGGATATTGCCGACGAACACCTGCGGGTGCTTGTCGTAGTAGCTGCCCCAGTGCTCCTGGCCTTCAGCCAAACGTGTCGGGTCCGCGTCGCATAGCAGCAATGGGTCCAGCCCCAAGCGCTGGAAGCTGTTTATCAGCGTGGCGGCGCCGGTGAACACCACCCATTCCAGGCCCTGGCGGGCCAACAACCAGGTCATGGCGACGATGATCAAACGCGCATTTCCCGCATTACGCGACGCCAGGTTGCCCACCTCGACTATCTGGCGCCGCTCTACGTTGCCGTCGGTAATCAGCGAAACGGCCTGTTCGATCGGGTTTTGCAGGTACTGCTCGATAAACAGCCGCTCATCCAGCGCCAGGCGCGCCCCTACTGCCGCCGCCAGTTTGCCGTGGTGATCCTGCAGGGCGAGCAGCTCGGGCAGAAAGTGGTTGATCTGCGCGTGATGCGCGACGGCGAAGCGGTCGCGGATAAAGGCTTCAACAGCCGTGCGTGCAACATCGTCCTTGAG
>JBCECW010000608.1:2217-2858 GCA_039207785.1 Pseudomonas sp.
AATCAAGGCGAATTCCCCCTGCTGGGCTAGCCTGAAAGCTACCCCCGCTGATTCAAGGACGAGTGACCATGTTTGCGGAGCTGCACGGCAAATCTACGGTAATTCTTATCGTCGACGACCACGCCGCCAATATCATGGTGCTGCGTGAGGCGGTTCGTGACCTGGGCGATGTCTACTTCGCCACCAGCGGCCCTGCAGCCCTGCAGCTGGCCCAGCAATGCATGCCGGACGTGGTGTTGCTGGATATCGAGATGCAGGGCATGGACGGCTATGAGGTGTGCGCCAAGCTCAAGGCCGACCCGCTGCTCAAAGAAGCGGCGGTGATTTTTGTCACTTCCCACACCGATGTTGAGTTCGAGCTGCAAGCGCTGGCAGCCGGCGCCGTCGACTTTTTGCACAAGCCGCTGAATATGCCGGTGGCCCGCGCCCGTATCCGCACTCAGGTGCAATTGCGCACAGAAACCAGGCAACTGGCCGACGCCCGCCGCGACCTCGAGGACCTGCTGCAGCACCTGCCAGCCTTCGTGGCCTTCTGGGATGGCCAGTTCAATAACCTGTTCTGCAACGACTTGAGCGGCAGCTGGTTCGGTACGCCGGCCCGGGCCATGCTCGGCAAGCCAATGGTGGGCATCGTCGGCCAA
>JBCECW010000609.1:0-2847 GCA_039207785.1 Pseudomonas sp.
GTCGGTCATGCTGCGTTGAAAGCCGACTTTAAATGCTCACGTACTCAAGTACGCTGCGCTTTAAAGCCGACTTTCGCCTTGCCTGACCTTAGCCCCGAAACCCTCGACCGAGTAAAGGCCAAAAGCACTACGGGATCCGCGTCAAACCCACGGACGGAAAGAAACGCTGCAATAAAAAAACCGCCAGCATTGCATCTGCTGGCGGTTTTTTTATTGCGGGATTTCGGTTTGCTCAGACAGCCATAACGCGCTGCACTTGCTCTAGCAATCCATCGGTTGCTGCAATCAACTCACGCAGAAGCGCGTCATCAACATCCATATACCCTTCGTACTCAGCCAGGTTTCTACGGTTATGGCAGAGCGCGAATAAACGCACCTGGACTTTGCTCAGCTCCAGGGTATGAACCAGGCATTCGAACACCAGATAGCGACGGTCTGAACGGTAACCTTGCAACCGCATGGCCGTCAGCGCCAGTGCATGGGCGGCGTTATAGGCCAGATCAAAGCGACTGGCGAACGAGAGGGTCGAGTTATGCGCGTCCTGCAAACGATGCACCGCCGAACGCACTAGTCCTTCACATTCTTTGCGATCCGGTGGCTCGGTCTTTAGCCCGCCGCTACGCACCAGATTATTCAGACTTTCGTTATTACCCACCCGCGCCCTCCTCTGGATTGCGGCCAAGCAAGTCGATTTTTTCCTGCTGCTCCACCCGCGTTACAAAGGCATTGCCGGCGGCTTTTTTAGCCTGCCATTCGGCCACGGTGTGCAGCATGGGATTGATGGTTCGCCCCAGTTGCTCTTCCAGCGGCAACAGGTGCTCCATGATGTCGCTGTAGCTAAGGGGCTCACCAATCAACATCAGGTCGACGTCGCTGCCGGCGTGGTCGTTGCCCTTGGCAATCGAGCCATACACGAAGGCCCACTCTATCTGTTCGGCAAACGGCGCCAAGGCCGCCCGCAGGTGCTCGGCAATACCAAACGTCTTGCGCACGATGCCGATCAGCTCGGCATAAATCGGGCATTGCGCGTTGGCTTGATAGTGGGTTTGGTTGCCTTGGCGGCTGAGGCTCAGTATTCCCGCGCTGTGCAGGCGCTCCAGCTCGCGCGTCAGACTGCCTTTGCCGACCTGTGCCCAGCGGGCAATCTCGTTGGTATAGAACGTCTGCTCCGGGTTTCCATACAGCAGTCCCAGAACCTTCTGCTGGGTTGCGGAGAAAAGGGCGTTGCTAAGCGAAAGGGGCATGGCCGGCTCAAAAGGTCCCAAAAAGGGAACGATAGGTCCTTTTTTGGGACCGATCAACCGTTAAGCGCCAGCCTCAGGCCATCACGGCCTCTGCAACCAACTCAAAAACTTGCCCTTCTTCACTTCCACCGGCTTTTGCAGCAGCAGCGAGTCGGTGGCTTTCAGGCGGAAGCTGTGCAGTTTGTTCAGGGCGCTGGAGACTTCGCTGCTTTCTTGCAGGCAGCTTTGGATATGGTCTTTGGCGATGTGGTAGACCACCATCGAGCTCAACGCGGTAAAGCGTGCATGGGAAGGCACGGCGTCGGCGATACCTTCTTCGCCAAGTACCTCGCCCGGGCCCATGCGCCCGGCTTCGACAAACTCGCCATTGGCGCTGGGAACAGCTGCCGACAATACGCCAGTGCCGATCACCATCAGGTGCTCGGTCACTTCCTCGAACTCCAGCACCACCTGCCCGGCCACGTATCGCTGGGCCTGCATATTCTGGCTGAGCTCGTCTTTCTGTTCGCTGGTCAGCGAGCGGAAGATTTTTACGTCGTTCAATACGCCCCGCATGCGGCTCACCGGTGCTTCGCCGCCGCGCTGCACGCCGCTGGCTTCCAGCAGGCGGTGAGCCAGGTCGAACATCAGGTTGCGAGTTTGCGCGCTGCTCTGCCCGGTGGCGATAAAACCGCTGGCTTCGTATTCCACTGCCTCCACATCCGAACCTTTTACCGACACTTTGCCCGGTGGCGACGGCAACAGGTTGCTAACCCCTTGCAGGGTTTTTTCCAGCGCCTCGATCACCACCCGCGGGCGCACGGCGGCCGGTACGCTGATGCTGATCGACACACTCTGCACATTCGCCGCACGGTTGAAGTTGATGACCTTGGCCTTGGCCGCCACCGAGTTGGGAATCACCACCGTGCTGCTCTGCGCGGTACGCAGGTAGGTGGCGCGCCAATCGATCTCGATCACCTGGCCTTCCACCCCGTCGATGCTGATCCAGTCATCCAGGCGATAGGGTTTGGTGGTGTTCAGCACGATGCCGGAAAACACATCGCTCAAGGTGCTTTGCAGCGCCAGGCCGACCACGATGGCCACCACCCCCGAGGTCGCCAGCAAGCCCTTGACCGGCAGTTGCATGACATAGGCGGCCGCCGCGACGGCCGCCAGCAGAAAGATCAGCGCCCCCAGCACGTCCTGCAACAGCCGCCCGGTATGGCCGCTGCGTGGCATCAGCACCACGCCCATTACCACCGTGGCGGTGCGCGCCAGCAGCAACCACCAGGCGATGCCGAGCACCGAGCCGAGCATATTCAGCGCCGGCGACGGCCAGGGCGGTGGCAGCAAGGGGCTCAGGCCGGCCTCGACAATCACCAGGCTAAAGCTCAAGAAAAACACCACCCGCAGCACCACGCGCCAGACCTTGGCCTCCACCGGCACCAGCCGCCAGGCGGCGATATCCAGCAACAACAAGGCAGTGGCGATAAGCAGCAGGTGACTGTTGATCAGCTCGAGCATGGGCGGTCCTGGAGTTAGAGCGGTGGTGTGGGTTTACGGCATTCACCGCGCAAGCGCACGGCGTCTTTTTCGAACACCTCTTTCAGCCAGTTACCCACCG
>JBCECW010000610.1:0-2846 GCA_039207785.1 Pseudomonas sp.
CCCTCGGCGCCGACGACGAAGCCGATGCTGCGACGCCGCGACCGGCGCAGCGCATAGCCGACGCGGTGGCCGTCGAGGTCGATCTCGCGCTGCGCGGCGGGGTGGTGGAAGGCGGGCAAAGGCGCCACGGCTGGCGCCGGCGCCGTGCCCAATGGCAATTGCGCCGCCACCGGCGTTTCAGGTTCTGGCTTGCTACGACCCTGCATCATCCAGGCGGCAATCACGGCGATCGCCACTACCACCAAGGCCAACAGGTGTTTCTTCGGCAGCTTGAACGCCATGCCACCTTTGGCCGCGCCGCCACGATTGGCCAGCATCGCTTCGATCAGGGTTTCGCGCGCCACCTGGTTGATCGCACCGGGCCAGCCGGCGGACTGCAGGTGGATATCGGCAATCTGCTCGTCGTTGAGCAACTCGATACCCTGACCAGCCCCTTCAAGGCGCTGGGCCAGGTAATCGCGGGTTTCGTCTTCGCTGTAGGAGCTCAGTTCGATGGCGTGGAAGCGCTCTTCGCCGTCGGCCAACAACTCAAGGCGCGGCAACAAGGCGGATTCACCGAACAGGAATACATGGGGGCGGCCTTCCGCATTGCCGGCCGCCAAGGCCAGCAGGGCGTCCAGCGCGTCGTCATCCAGCGCCTCGGCATCGTCGATCAGCAGATAGACTTCCTGGCCGGTCAACGACAGCTGGGCCACCTGCGACAGCAACGAGCGCGCATCGGACTGCTGAACATTCAGGCCCTGGGCAATCTGGCGCATTACGCCGCCGGCATCGGCCGCACCACGGGCGGAGAACACCACGCTGTGCACCGCCTGCTTGTTGGTGCTGGCAACGAGTGCCTGGCGCAGCAGGGTCTTGCCGCTGCCCTGCGGGCCGCTGACCACCAGCAACAACTGGCTATAGCGCGCCAGATGGTGCAACTGCCCCAGCACCGGCTTGCGCTGCGCCGGAAAGAACTTGAAGCCTGGAACGCGGGCAGCGAAGGGGTCGTGACTGAATTGGTAGTGGCCGAGAAAGGCCTCGTCGGCATGCAGACTGGTCATGTGGCTCTCAATTAGTCTTCAAGGTGTTCCACCATGGCGCGGTAATTCGCAACCAGGGTGGCATCCAAAATCTCGCGCGGGAAATCGCCGGTCACGACCGCTTCACCCAACTGGCGAAGCAAGACGAGGCGCAGTCGACCGCCAAGAACTTTCTTATCGACCGCCATATGGGTGAGAAAATCCTCAGCGGTCATTTCTTCAGGTGGAATTACTGGCAAACCGGCGCGCTGGAACAGGCGAATACCGCGATCGCGCTCGGCGGCGGTGATCCAGCCCAGGCGGCAGGACATTTCCAAGGCCATTACCGTACCGGCAGCCACGGCCTCACCGTGCAACCAGACGCCGTAGCCCATATGGGTTTCGATGGCGTGGCCAAAGGTGTGGCCAAGGTTGAGCGTGGCGCGTACGCCCGACTCACGCTCATCGGCACCGACCACCTTGGCTTTCGATGCACAGGAGCGGGCGATGGCTTCGGTCAACGCGGCCTGATCGAGACTACGCAGCGCATCGACATTGGCTTCCAGCCAGGTCAAAAACGGCTCGTCGCAAATCAGGCCGTACTTGATCACTTCTGCCAGGCCGGCAGACAGCTCGCGAGCCGGCAAGGTGTTCAAGGTGGTGGTGTCGATCAGCACCGCATTGGGCTGGTAGAACGCGCCCACCATGTTTTTGCCCAGCGGATGGTTGATACCGGTTTTGCCGCCTACCGAAGAGTCGACCTGCGACAACAAGGTGGTTGGCACCTGGATAAAGTCGACGCCGCGCTGATAGCACGCTGCGGCAAAACCGGCCATATCGCCAATCACGCCGCCGCCCAGGGCAATCACTGTGGTGCTGCGCTCGTGGCGTGCCGTCAGCAGCGCATCGAAGATCAGTTGCAGTGTTTCCCAGCCTTTATAGGCTTCGCCGTCAGGCAGGATAACGGTAGCCACGTCGAAGCCAGACAGCGCTTGCTTGACCGTCTCGAGATACAGAGGAGCAACGGTTTCATTGCTGACAATGGCAACTTGCTTGCCTGCAATATGCCGGGAAAAAAGCTCGGGCTGAACCAACAGGTTCGCCCCGATATAGATGGGATAACTACGTTCGCCCAGCTCAACCTGAAGAGTCTGCATGAAGCCCCCACGATAAAAGGGCCATAGGATAACGCATATCGGTGCGCGCTTTAACGCGGAAGAAGCGCCTCGAGGCGCTCCAGAATTTCCTGCACCACCATGCGCGGCGGTCGCTCGTCGGTTTCGATGATCACATCGGCGATTTCGCGGTACAGCGGATCGCGGATACGCATCAGATCGGCGAGCACCTTGCCTGGGTTGGCTGTACGCAACAGCGGACGGTTGCGATCACGGGACGTGCGGTCCAGCTGTTGATCCACGGAGGTATGCAAATACACCACACGACCACCGGCACGCAGCGCCGCGCGATTTTCCGGGCGCAGCACCGCGCCGCCCCCGGTCGCCAGCACGACACCGTCGAGCTCACAGAGCTCGCCGATAACGGACTGTTCACGCTCACGGAAACCAGCTTCCCCTTCTACATCGAAGATCCAGGGAATATTGGCTCCGGTTCGCTGCTCGATTTCCTTCTCCGAGTCTTTGAAAGACAGCCTTAACTCTTTTGCCAGTAACCTCCCGATGGTGCTTTTACCTGCCCCCATCGGGCCTACGAGAATCAAATTTCGCACAGATTTAGCGACTCACAGCGATTGCCGAGTTGTTCATGATACGCGGAGTCAGGAAAACCAGTAGTTCGCTTTTACTGTCAGATACCACGTCGCGGCGGAACAGACGACCGAGGTACGGC
>JBCECW010000611.1:0-2832 GCA_039207785.1 Pseudomonas sp.
CACAAGCTGCTTGAGCTTGCGCTTGCTGGTCACGGTGTAGCTCAGGTTCAGGCGCGAGAACTCGTACTGGCGCGGGGTGGCCGGCACCGACAGATGATCGAGGAACCACTCGTACAGCGGGCGATGGCCTTCGAATTCCAGGGTGCATATCGAGTGGGTGATGCCTTCGATGGCGTCCGACTGACCGTGGGTAAAGTCGTAGTTGGGGTAGATGCACCACTTATCACCGGTCTGGTGGTGATGCGCGTGGCGGATGCGATACAGGATCGGGTCGCGCAGGTTCATGTTCGGCGAAGCCATGTCGATCTTGGCGCGCAGCACGCGGGCGCCATCGGCGAACTCACCAGCTTTCATGCGGGCGAACAGGTCGAGGTTTTCTTCTACCGAGCGGTCGCGGAACGGGCTGTTTTTGCCCGGCTCGGTCAGGGTGCCACGGTATTCCTTGGCTTGTTCCGGGCTCAGGTCATCGACATAGGCGTTGCCGGCCTTGATCAATTCGACGGCCCAGGCGTGCAACTGGTCGAAATACTGCGAGGCGTAGCGCACGTCGCCGTCCCACTGGAAGCCCAGCCACTGCACGTCGCTCTTGATCGCGTCGATATATTCCTGGTCTTCCTTGGCCGGGTTGGTGTCGTCGAAGCGCAGGTTGCACACGCCACCAAACTCCTCGGCCAGGCCGAAGTTCACGCAGATCGATTTGGCATGGCCGATGTGCAGGTAGCCGTTGGGCTCCGGCGGAAAGCGGGTAACGACCTTGCTGTGTTTACCCGAATCGAGGTCAGCCTGGATGATCGGACGCAGGAAGTTGACGGGGGTTACCGGGCCCGTCTTGGCGTCAGCGGCGGCAGGGGAAGCGGAGTCGTGAGTAGGCTTGCTCATAGGATCCTTGAACGTACAGGTGCGCAGCCAGGGTAGGCCGACCAAAACAAAGCGCTTATCATAGCCGAAGCTGTCAACCCCCTGACAGGCCTTCGAATTTCTCGACAGAGTGGATTTTCCCATGATCAAGCTGCACACCAATTACGGCGTCATCACCCTGAACCTGTTCGCTGACAAGGCACCGGAAACCGTTGCCAACTTCGAGGAGTACGTCAAGGCTGGTCATTACGACAACACCGTATTCCACCGCGTGATCAGCAACTTCATGATCCAGGGCGGCGGTTTCGAGCCAGGCATGAAGCAAAAAGCCACCCGCGCCACCATCAAGAACGAAGCCAACAACGGCGTTTCCAACAAGGTTGGCACCGTGGCCATGGCCCGTACCATGGAGCCGCATTCGGCCTCCGCACAATTCTTTATCAACGTCGCCGACAACAACTTCCTCGACCACAGCGCACCGACCGTACAAGGCTGGGGCTATGCCGTATTCGGTGAAGTGACTGATGGCATGGATGTGGTCAACAAGATCCGTTCCGTGGCCACCACCATGAAATCCGGCCACCAGGACGTACCGGTCGATGACGTGATCATCGAACGCGCCGAGATCGTTGCCGAGTAAGCCGTTTGATCACACTTCTGATCTCGGATCTGCACCTGGAAGAACAGCGCCCGGACATTACCCGGGCGTTTGTGCATTTTCTCGCTGGCCGTGCCCGTACGGCCGGCGCTCTTTATATCCTCGGCGACTTTTTCGAGGCCTGGATCGGCGACGACGCCATGACCCCGTTCCAGGCCTCCATCGCCCAGGCCCTGCGCGAGCTGAGCGACAGCGGCACCGCCATCTACCTGATGCACGGCAACCGCGACTTTATGCTCGGCCAAGGTTTTTGCCGCGCCGCAGGCTGTACCTTGCTAGCCGACCCCACGCGGGTGGAGCTTGGCGGCGAGCCGGTGTTGCTGATGCACGGCGACAGCCTGTGTACCCGCGATGAAGCCTATATGCGCCTGCGCCGCTACCTGCGCCACCCGCTTACCCTGTTTATCCTGCGCAACCTGCCACGGCGCACGCGGGAAAAACTGGCGCGCAAACTGCGCAAGGAAAGCAGCACGCAAACGCGGATGAAGGCGGCCGATATCGTCGACGTCACCCCCGACGAAGTGCCACGCCTGATGCAGCAATACGGCGTGCGCACCCTGATCCACGGCCACACCCACCGCCCCGCCGTGCACCGTTTGCAAGTCAACGGCGAACCGGCGCGGCGTATTGTGCTGGGCGACTGGGACAAGCAAGGCTGGGCCCTGCAGGTGGATGACCAGGGCTTTCAACTGGCGGCATTCGAGTTTCTGCCGGCATGAGTTTCCCCCTTGACCCCACGCTTACCGGCAGCCATCTATCACTGCTGCCCCTGCAAGCCAGCGATGCCCCGCGTCTGCTGGAAGCGGCCAGCGATGGCCAGCTATGGGAGATGCAGCTGACCGTGATCCCCGGCCCCAGCACCGTGGAGCAGTACGTGGCCACGGCCCTCGCCGGCCGCGCGGCGGGCAGCGTGATGCCGTTTGTGCTGGTGCGTAATAGCGATGGCCAGGTGCTGGGCAGCACGCGGTTCTGGAAGGTTGACCGCGGTAATCGCAAAGCGGAAATCGGCCATACCTGGTTGCGGCAATCGGCGCAGCGCTCGGCGGCCAATACCGAGGCGAAGTTTCTCTTGCTGCAACACGCCTTCGAGGTCATGGACTGCGTGCGTGTGCAGTTCACCACCGATGAGCTGAATGCCAGGTCCCGCGCGGCCATCTTGCGCCTGGGGGCAACCCAGGAAGGTATCGTGCGCCATGAACGCATCATGCCGGACGGGCGCAAGCGCAACTCCGTGCGCTTTAGCATCATCGACAGCGAGTGGCCGGCGGTGAAGGCGTTGCTCCTGGAAAAGCTGAAATACCCGCCACTGTCGTAGT
>JBCECW010000612.1:0-1568 GCA_039207785.1 Pseudomonas sp.
GCCAGAACCGGCTGCCACGCGGCTTTGGTAGCCAGCCCTTCGTTTAACGGCGATGGGGGTTAACCATTCGGGCCTGGCAGGTAACTGCCGGGCCCGAATTGTTTGTGCAGTAGAATCGCGCCTTTGTTTGATCCCGGAGCACCCCATGAGCGAAGAACTGCAGATTGAAGACGTGGTCGTCGGCGACGGCAAAACCGCCGTAAAAGGCGCGCTGATCACCACCCACTATCGCGGCTTTCTCGACGACGGCAGCGAGTTTGACTCCTCCTTTGAGCGCGGCAAACCCTTCCAGTGCGTGATCGGTACGGGGCGGGTTATCAAGGGATGGGACCAGGGGCTGATGGGCATGAAAGTCGGTGGTACACGCACGCTTGTTGTCCCCGCCGCACTGGCCTACGGCGAACGCGGCATGGGCTCGCGGGTGCCAGCCAACGCCAACCTGCGCTTTGAAATCCAGTTGCTTGAAGTGCTGACGCGCGACGACTGAGCACCGTGCGGCCAAGGTCTAACCCGCGCCCTTGAGCGCTGCCGTTATACTGCTGGCCTTTTGCGCGAGGAGAGAGGCGGTGCTGGATATCGCGATGTACGTTGTGCTCGGTATGGCCATGGGCACCCTGGGTGGCTTGTTTGGCATCGGTGGCGGGCTGGTGACCATTCCGATCCTCGGCGTGCTGTTTAACCTCGATCAGCAACTGGCCCAGGGCACGGCATTGCTGATGGTATTGCCCAACGTACTGCTGGCGCTGTGGCGCTATAACCAGCGCAATCGCGTGGTGCTGCGCAATGCGCTGATGCTGATTGTGCCGAGCTTTGTGCTGGCCTGGCTGACCTCGCTGTTTGCCGTGCGCCTGGACCCGCAAGTGATGCGCCTGGCCTTTGTCGGTTTTCTGCTGGTGCTGGTGCTGTTCAACCTGGCGCAGATGTATTGGCAGAAGGCCCCTGGCTCCACCCAGCTGCGTTACGAAAATCGCCTGTGGCTGCTGGGCGGCCTGAGTGGAATTACCGGGGGCCTGTTCGGGGTGGGCGGCGGCGTGGTGGCAACGCCCTTGCTGACCAGCGTCTTCGGCGCCAGCCAGGTGGTGGCCCAGGGATTGGCGCTGGCCCTGGCGGCGCCCTCTACCGGTATTACCCTGGTGACCTACGCGCTGCACCAGCATGTCGATTGGGCCATGGGCGTGCCCTTGGCCGTGGGAGGTTTGCTCAGTATCAGCTGGGGTGTGCGCATGGCTCATGCCTTGCCCGAGCGCATCTTGCGCGCGCTGTTCTGCGCGTTCCTGCTGGTGTGCGGCGCGCTGCTGCTATTCAAGGTGCAAGTATGAACAACCAGACCCAGGACCCGCGCTGGCACCATCTGTTTCCGCTGGTCACCGTGCTGATCTGGAGCGGCAATACCCTGGTCACCAAGCTGTCGTCGGGGCGTATTGCGCCGGCGTCCATCACCTTCTACCGCTGGGCCCTGGCCTTCGCGCTGCTCTCGCTATTTATGCTGCCCAGCGCGTGGCGAGCGCGCCACCAGCTACGCGCGTTATTGCCACAGCTGTGTACCCTCGGCGTGCTCGGCATGTTGC
>JBCECW010000612.1:1578-2832 GCA_039207785.1 Pseudomonas sp.
GAGCAGGCGCCGTTCCTCCCCGCTCAAGGCCTTCTCGGCCGCCGGCAGCACCACGGCGACCAATATGGGCATTCTGTTGGCGCTGTCGCCGCTGCTGTCTTCGCTATTTGCCAGCGTGCTGACCGATGACCGTCTTACCCAGGGCGCATTGGCCGGTGGCGTGGTGTCGTTTGCCGGGGTGTTGTGGTTGATCAGCGGCGGCCAGCCACAGGCGCTGCTGCATTTTCACCTGAGCCCGGGGGATGCCTTGATGCTGGTGGCGGTGATGGCCAACGCCTTGTATGGCGTGCTGCTGCGGCGCTGGAATTTCGACCTCGGGCGCTGGCTGCAACTCTATGTACAGATCGCCTGTGCGCTGCTGTTTCTCACCCCGTGGTTTTTGCTCAGTGGGCCGTCGCCATTGAGTGCAGATAATCTGCCGCTGGTGCTGTATGCCGGCACCTTGGCCTCCATCGGCGCGCCCTGGCTATGGATCAAAGGCATTCAAAGCCTGGGCCCGGCGCGTGCCAGCTTGTATATGAACCTGATGCCGGTGATGGTGGCCGTGGCCGCCATGTGGCTGCTGGGGGAAACGCTGGGCTGGCATCACCTGATCGGCGGTGGCTTGGCGCTGGCCGGGGTGTGGTTGGGGCAGACGCTGCGCAAGCCGTTGCGGGCGGGCGGAGCAACTTGATTCGTGCCCCGTCCCGTAGGAGGTTTACCCCTCAAACGTAGACGCTGATGCCCGCCTTGCTCTGTAGCCAGTCGCGGTAGGTTTCCAGCGAATCGGTTTGTTTATCGCCGTTAAACCCGGCCACCGAGACTGAGTCACTCATGCCCTTGTCGATCAGCTTCTGCACTTGCGGCAGCAGGCTGGCGGCGTCGTCGCGGCTGATGCTGGCCACATCCGGCAGCTGGATCGCACTCTTGGCGCTGAAGTTGGAGGTGGCCGACTGGCTGGCGCTGGTCTGCTCCACCCCCGCCATGGCGTTGAACAAGCCGCCGCGCGATTGGGCGACGATGGCGGCGGCGTATTTGCGCAGCTCGCCAATCGGGTCCTGGGTTTCTTCCTTGCTGGTGTCGGTTGCGGTGCCCGTGCTGGTGCCAGTCGAGGCTTTAGTGCCGTCACTGGAGTCGGACTTGGAAATGGAGCTGATATAGCTCAGCAGCGAGAGGTTGCTCGATACGCTGGTCATGGGGGCATTGCCATTGGCTGAGTGGTGCAGCACCGGTTGCACATCACGGGCCAACTTTTTCGATGGCTCTATTCCGGTG
>JBCECW010000613.1:0-2829 GCA_039207785.1 Pseudomonas sp.
GGCCAAGCCTGACCTGGGCACACAAAATTCATAAGCAAGCCGATCACGTGCTTGCCCCTGAGCCATGGATGTTGGGAGTGTTGCTATGAGCGGCCTGTTGCGCGCATTGCTGTTTTTGCTGGTGCTGGGTTTTATTCTCTACAGCGGCCTGCGGCCGGTAGCGCCAGAAACCACCCTGAGCCTGACGGTGCATGCCGTGGCGTTTGCCGCCTTGGCTGGCAGCGGGCGCTGGCTGTTTAGCCAGGCCCATGCCTTCTGGACCCTGCTCTACGGGCTGATCTTCGCCCTGGTGGTGGAATTGGCGCGCGGGCTGCTGCCGGAAGGTGAAGTGTCGGTGGCGGCCATCGCCGCCGACCTGCTTGGCGTGGTGGTTGGCCTGGTGCTGGCGCAAGTGCTCAAGCAACTGCGGCACAAACGCCAGGTGCGCCAGGGCTGGTGAGACTAGCCGCGGTCGCGCGCACGCCGCTCGCGGTAATGGTGATTGGCAAGCACGCCCAGGGCGCAGATCACCACATAGGTGGCGGCGTTGGCGGGGATCTGCAGGTTGAAGTCGGCCGCCGAATGAATCAGCAGGGCCATGATGCCCAGGCTGGCGCCAAAGCCGACGCCAGCGCGGTAGGTCGATTCGTTCTGCCACATGGCCCGTAGCCCGTGGTACAGGCCCATGATCACAAACAGCAGCAACGGCAGGCTGCCAAGCAGGCCGTATTCGATCAGAAACTGCAGGTAGTCGTTGTGGGCGTGGTCGAAATGCATGCCGATTTCGGCGCCCGCCACCTTGCCGAACAGCACCTCGAAGGTGCCCGCACCATGGCCGGTCAGCAGCTGTTCCTGGGCCAGCGGCAAGGCATCCTGATACACCGTGCCGCGCAACTCGTTGGCGGCCTGCACCACCTGGCCATCGACCACCACCGCTTGCAACTGGGTGCTGACGATACGGTCAGCCAGTTTGCCCAGGCCGAAATACTGGCTGACGATAAACAGGTCGATCACCACCAGGCTGGCGAGGATCAGGCCATTGCGCAGCCGATACTCCTTGTTGATCAGGACAAACACCCCGCCCACCAGCAGCAGGCTGGTGAAAAACGCTGAATTGCCCATGCGCGAATGGCTCATCACCAACGCAATGGTCATCAGCACCAACGCCAGGCGCAGGCGCCCCTTGGGGCCCAGCAGCATCTCCAGCACATTGATCCAGCGAAACGGGCGCTCATCGCGCAGCGCCAGCAGCAGGCCGATACCGGCCGCCAGGGTCAGTTCCAGATACCCGGCCAGATGGTTGCGATTGATAAAGGTGCCCGTGGCATCGCCCAGGTAGATGGTCTTGCTGCCGACCAGCAGGCCTTCGACGCCCGACAGGGTCATCACCGCCCCAAAAAACGCCTGGAACGTACCGCTGACAACCAATACGGCGAGCAGCAGGCTCAGGCGTTTGCGCGTGCGAAACAGATCCACCACCAGCAAGAACAGCAGGGTATAGGCCACGCCCAGCATCAGGTATTGAAAGGTCGCGGCGCGGTCCACCGTCAGGCCGGTCAGCCACTGCACCAGCACCCACGCCTGGGCGATCACCAGCAGGCCAAGCATGGGCAAGGCCGCGCGCAAGGTCGGGCCCATATCGCGATTACGTCGCCAGGCGTTCAGCGCCCAACCCGCGCCGAGGCCGCAGCAGAGCAATACCAACAGGCCCATGGACCAGTCGCGGTTGCTGCCAATGGGCAACGGCAACCAGCACAACAGCAACAACGCGCCCAGGATCAGCGCACGTTCAAGACGTTTGGAGGGAGCGGCCATACCGGGCGTCCTTGCAAAAAGAGAAAGCGGACTCGAGGTGCGCCGTAAACCAGCCATAAACAGGGCCAAATGCTATCACCTCGGTGGTTACCGGCGAAACGTTGACGCGACTGCCTGCAAGCCTTGTTCCAGAGCGGGTGCCTGGCCTGATTTTGCCCGCAGTGGATGACAGTTGGGCAACCCTGGCGGCGTGGCGTGGTCACAGTTGCCTGCCCATCTGTACGAGGACCCGGCCCCATGACGATTGCCGGCGTGATTTTCGACTGCGACGGCACCCTGGTGGACAGCGAGCGCCTGGCCGCCGGGTTGCTGCAGCAGTTGCTGCGCGAACAACGTATCGAACTGCCTGTGGATAACGTGCTGCAGCGTTTTCGCGGTATTCCCTTTGCCCAGTTCATCGGAGAACTGGTGGCCTTGTACCCCGCGCTCGATGGCACCCATCTGGCGCAAGAGTTTCGCCACCGCAGCCTGCCCTTGTTGCGCGACCAGGTAACGGAGATGCCGGGTGCCGTGGCCTTTGTCCGCGATCTGCGTCTGCCGGTTTGCGTGGCCTCCAATGGCCCGCGGGCCAAGATCGAAACCAGCCTGGGCGCCGTAGGCTTGCTGGGCATGTTTGCCACCCGGATTGTCAGCGCCTACGAAGTCAACGCCTGGAAGCCATCGGCGCGGCTGATCGAATACGCCGCCGACCTGCTCGGTTTGCCGGCAAACGAATGCCTGTTGGTGGACGACAGTATTGCCGGGGTGCAGGCCGGAATCAGCGCGGGCGCGCAGGTGGCCGGTTATGGCGAGACGGATTTCAGTGCATTCGCCGGGTTGGCGAACTTCTACCCGGTGCGCGATTACGCCGAGCTGCAAACGCTGGTGAAGCGTTTGTCTTAGGTGTGTCGCCTTGGTAGCGCTTGGTGCGCGGAGCACACCCTACGGGAGCAACGCAATCCGTAGGGTGCGCTTGGCGCACCAGATCAGGCGCGTTCCAGCGCCAGCGCTACACCTTGCCCACCACCAATGCACAGCGTGGCCAGGCCTTTCTTG
>JBCECW010000614.1:0-2826 GCA_039207785.1 Pseudomonas sp.
GGTTGAAGCTGTAACGCAGCAACATGGACACCGACAGAATGGTCGCCAACGGGTTGGCAATGCCCTGCCCTGCGATATCCGGGGCCGAACCGTGGCAAGGCTCGTACATGCCTTTGTTATTGGCGTCCAGCGAGGCGGACGGCAGCATGCCGATAGAACCGGTGAGCATGGAAGCCTCGTCCGACAGGATGTCGCCGAACATATTGTCGGTCACCATCACATCGAACTGCTTGGGCGCACGTACCAGCTGCATGGCGGCGTTATCGACATACATATGGCTGAGTTCGACGTCCGGGTAGTCCTTGGCCACTTCCTCGACCACTTCACGCCACAGTTGGCTGGACGCCAGCACGTTGGCCTTGTCCACCGAGCACAGTTTTTTGCCACGTACGCGGGCCATATCGAAGCCAACGCGGGCAATACGGCGGATTTCGCTTTCGCTGTACGGCAGGGTATCGAAGGCGAAACGCTCGCCATTTTTCTGCTCCAGGCCACGCGGGGCGCCGAAATAGATGCCGCCGGTCAGCTCACGCACGATCAGGATATCCAGGCCGGCCACCACTTCTGGCTTGAGCGACGAAGCGTCGGCCAGTTGCGGGTAAAGGATGGCCGGACGCAGGTTGGCGAACAGGCCCAGGGCCGAACGGATTTTCAGCAGGCCGCGCTCAGGGCGGATATCACGTTCGATCTTGTCCCATTTCGGGCCGCCGACGGCGCCCAGCAGGATGGCGTCAGCCGCTTGCGCGCGCGCCAGGGTTTCGTCGGCCAGCGGTACGCCGTGCTTGTCGATGGCGGCGCCGCCGATCACGTCTTCGCTGAACTCGAAGCCCAGTTGGAACTTGTCGTTGGCCAGCTCCAGCACCTTGACCGCTTCGGCCATGATTTCCGGGCCAATGCCATCACCGGGGAGAATCAGAATCTGCTTGCTCATGCTTTCCTCAATTCAATCAATGGACGGGCCGTTGGCAGCCCGTCGCACTCAAAACCCAACGTTATTTTTCGGCCCACAGCACCAGCACATCGGTACTAAAGGTGCCGTCTTCACCAATTTCGAAGTACTCACGCACTTCCGCGCCCATGGCCTGCTGCAGTTCACGGATCGCCGTACGCAGCGGCGCTGGCGTACGCATGCGCTCAACCCAGGAGCTGTACTCCAGCTGCAAGCGCTGGCGGCTGTAGCTGCGGGTATGCAACCCGGCATCGCTGACAAAACGCAGCCATTCGCTGGCCGAATAGTCGCGCACATGGCTGGTGTCGCGCAGCACTTCCACGGTTTGCAGGTAGGTGTCGAGCAACGGGCTGCCCGGCGACATCACGTCGATAAACGCAGCCACCCCACCCGGCTTCAGCACCCGGCGCACTTCGCGCAGGGCTTGGCCCACATCACTCCAGTGGTGCGCGGAGTAACGGCTAAACACGAAGTCGAACTCACCATCGGCAAACGGCAAGCGCTCGGCAGCGCCCTGCTGGGTGCGGATATTGCCCAGGCCACGGTCGACAGCCGCAGCGCTGACCACATCGAGCATCTGCTGCGACAGGTCGTAGGCCACCACCTCGCCCACCAGCGGCGCGACATGAAAACTCACGTGCCCGGCACCGCAACCCAGGTCCAGCACGCGCGCCGTGGCATGCCCAGCCAGCTCAGCCTGTAGCAGAGCGAATTCAGTACCTTGGGCGTGCACAGCACTGCTCAGGTAGGCGGCAGCCTGTTCACCGAATTGTTTCTGTACCACTTGGGCGTGGGCATTGCTGGTCATGGTGACCTCCTTCAGGTCGGCGGTGTGTTCGTTCGCCAGCAAGCTGGCTCCTACAGGCAAATGCGGTCCGTAGGAGCCAGCTCGCTGGCGAAGCTTTTCAATCGCGGAACAACCAGGGTTGCGCAGCGCGATGCTTGGCTTCAAAACTGCTGATGGCGGCGCTGTCCTGCAGGGTCAGGCCGATATCGTCCAGGCCATTGAGCAGGCAGTGCTTACGGAAGGCATCCACTTCAAAGCCAATCACTTTGCCGTCGGCACGGGTAACGGTCTGCGCAGCGAGGTCGACGCTCAACTGGTAGCCCACGTTGGCTTCCACCAGCGCAAACAGTTCGTCCACTTCCGCTTCCGGCAAGATGATCGGCAGCAGGCCGTTCTTGAAGCTGTTGTTAAAGAAGATATCGGCATAGCTCGGCGCGATGATGGTGCGGAAACCGTACTCTTCCAGGGCCCACGGCGCGTGCTCACGGCTGGAGCCGCAGCCGAAGTTTTCGCGGGCCAGCAAGACGCTGGCGCCCTGGTAGCGCGCATGATTCAGCACGAAGTCCTGGTTTACCGGACGCTTGGAGTTGTCCTGGTTGGGCTGCCCCACGTCCAGGTAACGCCATTCATCGAACAGGTTCGGACCAAAGCCAGTGCGCTTGATCGACTTCAAGAACTGCTTGGGAATGATCTGGTCGGTGTCGACGTTGGCGCGATCAAGCGGAGCAACCAGGCCGGTGTGTTGGGTAAACGCTTTCATCTACAAATCCTCAGGCCTGGGTCAATTCACGCACATCGATAAAACGGCCGGTTACCGCTGCCGCTGCGGCCATGGCAGGGCTGACCAGGTGGGTACGCCCACCGGCACCCTGGCGGCCTTCGAAGTTGCGGTTGGAGGTGGACGCGCAATGCTCGCCGCTGCCGAGTTTGTCCGGGTTCATCGCCAGGCACATGGAGCAGCCAGGCTCGCGCCATTCAAAACCGGCTTCGAGGAAAATGGTGTGCAGGCCTTCTTTTTCCGCCTGCTCTTTCACCAGGCCCGAGCCCGGCACCACCATGGCTTGCTTGATGGTCGAGGCCACCTTGCGGC
>JBCECW010000615.1:0-1921 GCA_039207785.1 Pseudomonas sp.
ATGCTGATCGTCATCGCCGGTTTCCCGGTGGCCTTCATCTCGCTGTTCTTCACCGGCTCGCTGCTGATCGAGAACATCTTCTCGCTCGACGGGCTCGGGCTTCTCTCCTTCCAGTCGATCATCGACCG
This sequence comes from Pseudomonas sp., assembly GCA_039207785.1. Classification (GTDB taxonomy): domain Bacteria; phylum Pseudomonadota; class Gammaproteobacteria; order Pseudomonadales; family Pseudomonadaceae; genus Aquipseudomonas. The sequence goes on from JBCECW010000615.1 coordinate 129, forward strand.
TGACTATCCGGTGGTGTTCGGCACCCTGTTTATCTTTACCCTGCTGGGGCTAGTGGTGAAGTTGATCGGTGATATCACCTACACCCTGGTCGATCCACGTATCGACTTTGCCAATCGGGAGGGCTGAGCATGGGTATTGCCTCGACGATGTCGCCCCTCAACCGACGCCGCTTCGAACGCCTGAAGGCGCACAAGCGCGGCTGGTGGTCGCTGTGGCTATTTATGATTCTGTTTGTGCTGAGCCTGGGCGCCGAGCTGATCGCCAACGACAAACCGCTGGTGGTGCACTACGACGGCGGCTGGTATTTCCCGGTGTTCAAGCGCTACCCGGAAACCACCTTTGGCGGCGAATTCCCCCTGGAGGCCAACTACAAGAGCCCCTATATCAGCGAGCTGATCGCCGAGAAAGACGGCTGGGCGGTATGGCCGCCCATTCCGTTCAGCTACTCGACCATCAACTACGACCTCAAGGTGCCTGCCCCCGCGCCACCCTCGGCGGATAATTGGCTCGGCACCGATGACCAAGGCCGCGACGTGCTGGCCCGGGTGATCTATGGCTTCCGTATCTCGGTGCTGTTTGCCCTGACCTTGACCGTCTTCAGCTCGATCATCGGCGTGGTAACCGGTGCCTTGCAGGGCTTCTATGGCGGCTGGGTCGACCTGCTCGGGCAACGTTTTCTGGAAGTGTGGTCGGGCTTGCCGGTGCTTTACCTGCTGATCATCCTTGCCAGCTTTGTGCAGCCCAACTTCTGGTGGCTGCTGGGCATCATGCTGCTGTTTTCCTGGATGAGCCTGGTGGACGTGGTGCGTGCCGAATTCCTGCGCGGCCGCAACCTGGAATATGTGCGCGCGGCCCGCGCCCTGGGCATGGAAAACAGCGGCATCATGTTCCGCCATATCCTGCCCAACGCCATGATCTCCACCATGACCTTCCTGCCGTTTATTCTCACCGGCGCCATCGGCACGCTCACCGCCCTGGACTTCCTCGGCTTTGGCCTGCCCGCCGGCTCCCCGTCGCTGGGTGAACTGGTCGCCCAGGGCAAAGCCAACACCCAGGCGCCGTGGCTGGGCATCAGCGCCTTTGCCGTGCTGGGCCTGATGCTGACCCTGTTGGTGTTTATCGGCGAGGCTGCTCGCGATGCCTTCGACCCGAGGAAATAACATGGCGCCCAAATCACAGAAGAATCAGCTGCAAAATACCGCGCCGGAAAATCTGATCGAAGTGCGCGACCTGGCCGTCGAGTTTGTCGCCGGCAGCAGCAGCCAGTGCGTGGTGCATGGCCTGGATTTCGATATCCGCCGCGGCGAAACCCTGGCCCTGGTAGGCGAAAGCGGCTCGGGCAAATCGGTGACCGCCCATTCGATTTTGCGCCTGCTGCCCTACCCGCTCGCCCGCCACCCGGCTGGCAGCATTCGTTACGCCGGGCATGACTTGCTGCAAGTGGACGAGAAAAAGATGCGGCATATCCGTGGCAACCGCATCGCCATGATTTTCCAGGAGCCGATGACCTCGCTGAATCCGCTGCACACCATCGAGAAGCAGATCAACGAGGTGCTCGCCCTGCACAAAGGCCTGAGCGGCAAAGCGGCCACCAAACGCACGCTGGAGCTGTTGGAGCTGGTGGGCATCCCCGAGCCGCAAAAACGCCTGAAAGCGCTGCCCCATGAGCTTTCAGGCGGGCAACGCCAGCGGGTGATGATCGCCATGGCCCTGGCCAACGAACCCGAGCTGCTGATTGCCGACGAGCCGACCACGGCGCTGGACGTCACCGTGCAGCTCAAAGTGCTGGAAT
>JBCECW010000615.1:1931-2823 GCA_039207785.1 Pseudomonas sp.
CATGGCGCTGCTGCTGATTACCCACGATCTGAACCTGGTTAAGCGAATTGCGCATCGCGTATGTGTCATGCAGCGTGGAGTGATCGTCGAACAGGCGTCATGCGATGAGCTGTTCTCCAATCCGCAGCATCCTTATACCCAGGAACTGCTCGGTGCCGAGCCCAGCGGCAAGCCGGTAGCCAACGCCGCCGGCAAGCCCGTACTGCAAGTCGATGACCTGCGGGTGTGGTTCCCGATCAAGAAAGGCGTGCTGCGCCGGACGGTCGATCATGTGAAAGCGGTGGACGGTATCCACTTCAGCCTGCACCAGGGCCAGACCCTGGGCATCGTTGGCGAGAGTGGTTCCGGCAAGTCCACCCTGGGGTTGGCAATCTTGCGGCTTATTGCCAGTGAGGGCGCCATCTGCTTTCAAGGCCAGGACTTGCACGGCCTGACCCAGCATCAGGTGCGGCCGTTGCGTCGCCAGATGCAGGTGGTGTTTCAGGACCCGTTTGGCAGTCTGAGCCCGCGGATGTCGGTGTGTCAGATCATCGGTGAAGGGCTGCGCATCCATAAGATGGGCAGCGAGGAAGAACAGGAGCAGGCAATAATCGATGCACTCCTGGAGGTAGGTCTGGATCCGGAAACCCGGCACCGCTACCCCCACGAGTTTTCCGGTGGGCAACGGCAGCGAATCGCCATCGCCCGGGCACTTGTGCTCAAACCGGCATTGATTCTGCTGGATGAGCCCACCTCGGCACTGGACCGTACCGTCCAGCGCCAGGTGGTGGAATTACTGCGATCGCTGCAGCGCAAGTACAACCTGACCTACCTGTTCATCAGCCATGACCTGGCGGTGGTCAAGGCGCTGAGTCACCACTTGATGGTGGTCAAGCATGGTCGGGTTGTGGAA
>JBCECW010000616.1:0-2818 GCA_039207785.1 Pseudomonas sp.
TATCACTTCCGCACCCTGGCCGAACTGCACGCGGCCTTCGCGTGTTAAGGCTGGCCTTGCTGTAGCTGCTCAAGCCGGCTCTGGCGGGCCTCCTCGGGCAGCTCGCCAAGGGTTTTGACCGCCGCATAAAAGCGCGGCCAGTCACCATCGACCTCGCGGAACAACGCGGCAAATGCCGGCAGCCATTGGTCATACAAACCAAAGGGCAGCAGCTTGGCGTTGTTCAACGGGCTGTACACCCAGGCGTCGTAGCGGCCATCACCGGCCCATTGGCTGCTGCGTAGCTGGCGGTAGTCGCGGCGCAGGCGCTCGAACTCGGCGGCTTTTTCTACACGCATTTCCGTTGCGGGCTTGCCGCTGGCGTACAGCGTTTGCAGGCGCTCGCGGCTGGCCAATACCAGGGCGCTGAACTGCTCGCGCTGGCGTTCGCGCAGGTCGTCGTCCGGCGCCTGCAGACCGCAGGCCTGGCGCCATTGGCGCAGCCCTTCGGTCTCGACAAAGCTGGCATAGGACTCGTTGAACACCGTATCGCCCGGCAGGTAGAACTGCTGGTGCGCCAGCTCATGGAAGATCACCGACACCCAGCGCTGGTCGTCCCAGCGCAGCATGGTGTTGAGCAGCGGATCGGCAAACCAGCCCAGGGTGGAATAGGCCTCGACCCCGGCCACATAGGTATCCAGCCCCTGCTGCTTGGCCAGGGCGGCGGCGCCACGGGCGCGGTTCTGGTCATAGAAGCCGCGGTAGGCCACGCAGCCGGCAATCGGGAAACAGTGGGTCTGCGGTTCCAGGGAAAATTCTTCGGTGGCGAACAGGTTCCACACCACATAAGGCCGGCCCAGGTCGGCGTACAGGCGATAGCTCTGGTTATCCGGCAGGGCCAGTTGCTGGCTGGCGAAGGCGCGGGCCTCGATGGCCAGGGTCAGGCGTTGGCGCAGGGCAGGGTCGAGGTCGGGCTTGGCCAGCAGGCTGCTGATCGGTTCGCGGCGGCTTAGCAGGTCGACCTGGCCGCCCAGCAATTGCGTGTAGTAGCTGCAACCGTTCAGCAGCAAAACCAGCGCTAGCGGAACCCAGCGCCAGCGCGGCAGGTCGAGTAACCAGGATAAGCAGGGCGGCATTGGCGATCCGGGGGCAAGGGCGGGCTGCGGCCAACCTACTCCATTGCGTTTCCAGGCTCCAGCCGACGTTGCCCGATTGCGCTAAAAACCAGACCACGGAGCTCCAGCATGCGTCGACTTATGTTTACCAGCATCAGCCTGCTTACCTTGGGCGGCTGCTCGATGATGCCCACCCCCGACCCGAGCCAGGCCTGGGTAAGTTTGCGCACTAGCGAGGCCAATACCCTGGAGGCTGCCAAGGTGGACGCCAGCGAGCTGGACGACGACCGTTTTTTCCAGGTAACCCCCGGCCAGCATGAGCTGCATATGCGCCTGCAATTTGCCGTGGCGCCGACCAATATCGGCCCCGATAGCCAGGGGCTGGAGCGCACCTGCGTACTCAAGCTCGACTACCCGGAGTTTGCCGCCGGCCAGCGCTATAACCTGGTGGCCGGCAGCATCGGTTTCCGCCCCTGGGCCAAGCTGTATGACCAGCAGCATCAACTGCTGGCGCGAGCCAAGGAAAGCCGTTGCGGTGAGGTGTGAATCCCACCATGCTGGCGGCTAGCCAACCATCCGAGAATGCCATGCGCCTGTTGCCGATATTGCTCTGCACCTTGCCCCTGGCGGCCTGCGCGGCCGCCTTGCCCGAAGCCGATCCCGCTCAGGCCTGGATCGAACTCTATAGCACCCCGGGCAATACGCTGATGGCACAGAAGCTCGATGGCAAAAGTGTCAGCGATGGGCGCTATTTCCAGGTCAGCCCTGGCAGCCACGAACTGCGTGCGCGCTTTCAATTCGATGTGGAAAACGCCGGCGGCCTGATGGGCAACCCGCGGCAAGTTACCTGTCACCTGAAAGTGAAGTACGACTTTGTTGCCGGCCAGCGCTATCGCCTGGAGGCCCGCCCCGTGGCCATGAGTACCCAGGCCTGGCTGTACGCCACCCCGCGCAAAGCGCTCAAGCAAGTCAGCGTCGAGCGCTGCGGCCCGGTCTGAGCCTGGCGGCCGATAACGCCTGAACCTAACCTGCCACCGCCATCTCGAACCTAGAGAGCGCGCCGTCATCCCGACACGCCACGCCTCTGGGAGTGAGCCGATTCATGAGCTTTCTGCACTGGATGGCGGTGCTGGGCAGCATCCTGCTGATTCTGACCCTGGCCTCGGCCTACCTGCGTTGGCTACCCATCACCACCTCTACCCTGTACCTGGCATTTGGCCTGGCTATCGGCCCGCTGGGGCTTGGCCTGTGGCGGATGGATTTTTTCCAGGTGGCCGACTGGCTCGAACACCTGGCTGAAATTGCCGTGTTGTTTTCCCTGTTCAGCGGCGGGATGAAATTGCGCCTGGGTTTTGCCGACCCGGCGTGGCGCAGCGCTTATCTATTGGCCGGCCCGGTGATGCTGGCCTGTATTGCCGGCGTGGCAGTGGTGGGCCATTACGGCCTGGGCTTGAGCCTGGGACTGGCCATGCTGCTGGGCGCGGTGCTGGCACCCACCGATCCGGTATTGGCCAGCCTGGTGCAGGTGAACCATGCGCGCGACCTCGACCGCGTGCGTTACGGGCTCTCTGGCGAGGCCGGGTTTAACGACGGGGTGGCGTTTCCCTTTGTGCTGTTTGCCTTGCTATGGATCGAGCAGGGCGGCAGTGGCGACTGGCTCGGCGGTTGGGCGGTGCAGCGGTTGCTGTGGGCGATACCGGCGGGGCTGCTGATCGGCTTTGTCC
>JBCECW010000617.1:0-2808 GCA_039207785.1 Pseudomonas sp.
ACCGTGGGCCGTTTAACCGCAAGCGCCTGATCGACATTTCCAAATCGGCCGCCGAGCAACTGGACATGCTGCGCTCAGGCGTGGCGCCCGTGCGCGTGCAGAGCATCGACTAAGCAGGAGTGCGTGATGAGTGAACAAAACAACGGTGGCGAACAAGTACGCCGCCAGGTGATGGGCGACGCCTTTGTCGACCGCGCCCTGAACAACGCCACCGACTTTACCCAGCCGCTGCAAGACTTTATCAACGACCACGCCTGGGGCTCGGTGTGGAGCCGCGAAGGGCTGCCGCTGAAAACCCGCAGCCTGATTACCCTGGCCGCGCTGACCGCGCTGAAGTGCCCGCAAGAGCTCAAAGGCCATGTGCGTGGCGCGTTGAACAATGGCTGCACGGTAGAAGAGATTCGCGAGGCGATACTGCACTGCGCGGTATATGCCGGCGTGCCGGCGGCGGGTGAGGCGTTTCGCGCGGCGCAGGAAGTGATTGAGGTGTGGCAGGCGGGCGACTAACCCGCTCTCCCCGTAGGAGCCAGCTTGCTGGCGAACCCTGGAAACGAGGTTTGCAGGGTTCGCCAGCAAGCTGGCTCCTACGATTTAGAGAATGCGTCGAGCCAATAAAAAACCGGGCACATGGCCCGGTTTTTTGTGCGCGTAAAACCCCTCTACATATTCGCCTCGGCATACTCCGCCAACACCGAGCGCGGCACCCCTTGCAGGGTGATATGCACGCCATGGGGGAAGTCTTTGAAGCGTTCGGTCAGGTAGGTCAGCCCCGAGCTCGGCGCCGACAGGTACGGCGTATCGATCTGCGCCAGGTTCCCCAGACACACCACCTTCGACCCCGTACCGGCCCGGGTAATGATGGTTTTCATCTGGTGCGGCGTCAGGTTCTGGCATTCGTCGATCAGGATCAGACTCTGCTGGAAGCTGCGCCCGCGAATGTAGTTAAGCGATTTGAACTGCAACGGCACCTTGCCCAGGATGTAGTCCACGCTGCCGTGGGTGTTCTCGTCGTCCATATGCAGGGCTTCGAGGTTGTCGGTAATGGCGCCCAGCCACGGCTCCATCTTTTCCGCTTCGGTGCCGGGCAGAAAACCGATTTCCTGGTCCAGCCCCTGCACGCTGCGGGTGGCGATAATGCGGCGGTAACGCTTGGTGACCATGGTCTGTTCGATGGCCGCCGCCAGGGCCAGGATGGTTTTCCCCGAACCGGCGGCGCCGGACAGGTTGACCAGGTGGATATCCGGGTCGAGCAGCGCAAACAACGCCAGGCTCTGGTAGATATCCCGTGGCCGCAGGCCCCAGGCTTCCTGGTGCAGCAGCGGCTCCTGATGCAGGTCGAGAATCAGCAGCTCATCGGCCTTGATGCCTTTGACCCAGCCGACAAACCCCTGCTCGTCGATGATGAATTCGTTGATATGCACAGCCGGCAAGTTGTCGGTCATCTGCACCCGGTGCCAGGCACGGCCACGGTCCTGGCGGGTTTCCACCTTGCTTACGCGGTCCCAGAAAGAGCCGGTAAGGGTGTGATAACCACGGGGCAACAGCGAGATATCGTCGACCAGCTGGTCGGTGTGGTAGTCCTCGGATTCGATGCCACAGGCGCGCGCCTTGAGGCGCATATTGATGTCTTTGGTCACCAACACCACTTCGAGCCCAGGCTTGCGCGCCTTGAGGTCGACCAGCTGGTTGATGATCTTGTTGTCGTTGAGGTCTTCAGGTAGCCAGGTGATGGGCTCGGCACGCCGGCTCATCAGGATGGAGAGATAACCGCAGGGCCCGCTTTTGTCGCGCTGAATGGCGACACCGTGTTCCACTTCTTCGGGGCTGGCACCGCCTAAAATCTTGTCGATCAGGCGGATGGCTTGCCTACATTCTGCTGCAACGCCTTGCTTGCCGGTCTTGAGTTTGTCCAGTTCCTCCAGGACGGTCATGGGGATGGCAACGTGGTGTTCCTGGAAATTCAGTAGCGCGTTGGGGTCGTGGATCAGAACGTTGGTATCGAGGGCGTAGAGGATTGGAGCAGTAGGGCTGGAGCGTCCGTGGTCATCCATATCTCGGTCACCTTCTTCTAGGAGCCAAGCGACGGAATGCCGGAACAGCGCTCCGCCGCACGAACCTTCGATATCCCCGGCCGTAGCGGAGGATACTGCACACCAGAAGGTGCAGCAGAACTCGACGGTCTGCTTTTTAAATACGCTAAAAAACGTGACAGGAAAAAGTAATTTTTGCGTTTGCCGGGTTTATTTTTCAGTGCGACGAAAAGCCCTTGGCGTACCCGCAACGTCTCGTTAAAGTCGGAAGTCCCGCTAGCGCTTAACAGCCATTTCCTACATACATTTTCTGTATGCGGACCCGCTCCCCTCCTCTCCCGCCCCTTCTCGTTTTTCTCTGCGCCCGATGCAAGGCACAAGCACTGCCGTGCGAACTGGTATGATGCGCCGCTTTTTTCGCCGCACCCGCTGGGTCGTCAGGGGCAAAAGCAGCGCCACCCCGGCAGCTGTGCTTTGCTTTTGTCACTCGGCTTACCAATAAGACGGCCACTGAATACCATCCGCGGAGCCCGCCCCCATGCTGGAAAGACTGTTTCAACTCAACGCACACAACACCAACGTGCGCACCGAGATCCTTGCCGGGATCACGACTTTCCTGACCATGGCCTACATCCTGTTCGTCAACCCGAGCATCCTCGGCGAGACCGGCATGGACAAGGGCGCCGTATTCGTCGCAACGTGCCTGGCCGCCGCCATTGGCTCCACGGTCATGGGCCTGATCGCCAACTACCCGATCGCGCTAGCGCCGGGCATGGGC
>JBCECW010000618.1:0-2791 GCA_039207785.1 Pseudomonas sp.
GAGTTACCGGCCGTGACCACGCCTACGCGCTTGCCGCCGATAAAACCCTTGGTGGTTTCCACACCGATAACCACGCCGTTTTCCTTGCGGAAACCAGTCACTTCGGTTTGCTGGATCAGGTCCACGCCCAGGGCGTCGGCAGCACGGGCATAACCCCACGCCACGGCATCGTGACGGGCTACGCCACCACGGCGCTGCACGGTGGCACCCATCACCGGGTAACGGGTGTTTTTCGAACAATCGAGGTACGGAATTTCCGCCGCCACCTGCTTGGCATCCAGCAGTTCGCCGTCGATGCCGTTCAGGCGGTTGGCGCTTACGCGGCGCTCGGAGTCGCGCATGTCTTGCAGGGTGTGGCACAGGTTGTACACGCCGCGAGGCGAGAACATCACGTTGTAGTTGATGTCCTGGCTCAGCCCTTCCCAGAGCTTCATCGCGTGCTCGTACAGATGCGCCGACTCGTCCCACAGGTAGTTGGAACGCACGATGGTGGTGTTGCGCGCGGTGTTACCGCCGCCCAGGTAGCCCTTCTCGATCACCGCCACGTTGGTGATGCCGTGCACCTTGGCCAGGTAGTAGGCCGTTGCCAAGCCATGGCCACCACCGCCGACGATAATCACGTCGTACACCGGTTTTGGCGTGGGGTTACGCCACATGCGCTGCCAGTTTTCGTTATGGCTGAGCGAGTGCTTGAACAGGCCGAAGCCGGAATAACGTTGCATCTGAGGTGCTCCTCGCTGCTGCTCCCCTCGCCTGCGATTGGGCGAGGGGTGAGTGATCATTTATAGACGGGGAAATCGGCACACAGGGCGGCGGCTTGCTTGGCCACTTGCGCCTCGACATCGGCATCGCCCAGGTGGTCGAGGATGTCGCAGATCCAGCCAGCCAGGGCCACGCTCTGCGCTTCTTTAAAGCCGCGGGTGGTGATGGCCGGGGTGCCGATACGCAGGCCCGAGGTCACGAACGGCGACTGCGGGTCGTTCGGCACGGCGTTCTTGTTCACGGTGATGCCGGCACGACCGAGGGCGGCGTCGGCGTCTTTGCCGGTCAGGCCCTGGCGAATCAGGCTGACCAGGAACAGGTGGTTGTCGGTACCGCCGGACACCACGTCATAGCCACGCTCGATAAACACCTTGGCCATGGCCTGGGCGTTGTCGATCACCTGCTGCTGGTAGGCCTTGAAGCCAGGCTCCAGCGCTTCCTTGAAGCACACGGCCTTGGCGGCGATCACGTGCATCAGCGGGCCACCCTGGCCACCGGGGAATACCGCGGCTTGCAGTTTCTTTTCCAGGTCCGGGTTGGCCTTGGCCAGGATCAGGCCGCCACGCGGGCCGCGCAGGGTCTTGTGGGTGGTGGTGGTGACCACGTCGGCATAGGGCAGCGGATTCGGATACAGACCCGCAGCCACCAGACCGGCAACGTGGGCCATATCGACGAAGAAGTAAGCACCGACCTTGTCAGCGATCTCACGGAAACGTGGGAAGTCGAGGGTTTTCGAGTAGGCCGAGAAACCAGCAATGATCATCTTCGGCTTGTGCTCGAACGCCAGGCGCTCGACTTCGTCGTAGTCGATCAGGCCGGTGGTGGTGTCGATGCCGTATTGCACCGAGTTATACAGCTTGCCAGAGAAGCTCACTTTGGCGCCGTGGGTCAGGTGCCCGCCGTGGGCCAGGCTCATGCCCAGCACGGTGTCGCCGGCTTGCAGCAGGGCCAGGTAGACAGCGGCGTTGGCCTGGCTGCCGGAGTGCGGTTGCACGTTGGCGTAGTCGGCGCCGAACAGTTCCTTGGCGCGGTCGATTGCCAGCTGCTCGACTTTATCCACATGCTCGCAGCCGCCGTAGTAGCGCTTGCCCGGATAGCCTTCGGCGTACTTGTTGGTCAGACCGCTGCCCTGGGCCTGCATCACGCGTTTGCTGGTGTAGTTTTCCGAGGCGATCAGCTCGATATGGTGCTCCTGACGCGCTTCCTCGGCATCCATGGCAGCCAACAGAGCGTCGTCATAGCCTTTGATCTGGTCGTTTTTGCTGAACATCTCGGTCTCCAGCGACAGCGCATGTCGCAATGTGGTGAGAGCACCCGCCCTGACATGCAGAGCGGTTCTGCGTTGAAGCCGATTCTGCGAAATCGCCCGCCGGCCCATATGCCTGTTTACGACACCAAAATGCTCAAACTGACCAAGACCTTTCGCCGCTTCGTAGGGCGTGCGACGCGCACCGTTGCGATATCGGGAAGACCGCTATGGTGCGCGGAGCACACCCTACGAATCGTGCGACGCGCTAAAGTAGTGCCCATCGCCGCACTCAGGAATTCGCGCCATGACCGACAACACCCAACAATTCGCCAGCGACAACTATTCCGGCATCTGCCCCGAAGCCTGGGCCGCCATGGCGCAGGCCAACCACGGCCATGAGCGCGCCTATGGCGAAGACCAATGGACGGCACGCGCTTCCGACCATTTCCGCCGCCTGTTCGAAACCGACTGCGAGGTGTATTTCGCCTTCAACGGCACCGCCGCCAACTCCCTGGCCTTGTCGCAGCTGTGCCAGAGCTACCACAGCGTGATCTGCTCGGAGACCGCCCACGTCGAAACCGACGAATGTGGCGCCCCCGAGTTCTTTTCCAACGGCTCGAAACTGCTGACCGCCCGTACCGAAAACGGCAAGCTGACCCCGCAAACCATCCGCGAAATTGCCCTGAAGCGGCAGGACATCCATTACCCCAAACCCCGTGTGGTCACCCTTACCCAGGCCACCGAAATCGGCAGCGTGTACCGCCCCGAAGAGCTCAAGGC
>JBCECW010000619.1:0-2785 GCA_039207785.1 Pseudomonas sp.
CCCCAGGTCAGCTTGGCCACTTCTTCTTCGATGGATGAACCCAGGGCGCTGTTGCCGATATTGCCGTTGATCTTCACCAGGAAGTTGCGGCCGATGATCATCGGCTCCAGCTCCACGTGGTTGATATTGGCCGGAATAATGGCGCGGCCGCGGGCGATTTCTTCGCGCACGAATTCGGCGGTGATTTCCTTGGGAATGCTGGCGCCGAAGCTATGGCCGGGGTGCTGCTGGTCGAGCAGGCCGGCGGCGCGGTGCTCTTGCAGCTTCATGTTTTCGCGGATGGCGACGAATTCCATCTCCGGGGTAATGATGCCCTGGCGGGCGTAGTGCATCTGGCTGACGTTGGCGCCTGCCTTGGCGCGGCGCGGGTTGCGAACATGGGCAAAGCGCATGGCGGTGAGTTCGGGGTTGCTCAGGCGCTCTTGGCCAAAATGCGAACTCAGGCCCGGCAGGCGTTCGGTGTCGCCGCGGGCGTCGATCCACGATGAGCGAATATCGGCCAGGCCCTGGCGTACGTCGATCTGTACGGCGGGGTCGGTGTAGGGGCCGGAGGTGTCGTATACCAGCACCGGGGCGTTGATCTCGCCGCCGAAGTCGGTGGGGGTGACATCGAGGCTGATCTCGCGCATCGGTACGCGAATGTCCGGGCGTGAGCCCTGCACATAAATCTTCTGCGAACGGGTAAAGGGCTGTACCGATTGCTGATCGACCTGGGCGCTCTCGCTCAGATTTCTTATTGTTTGTTTTGTGCTCATCAAGGCTCTCCAACGTCATCCTGAACGGGATTGTCGGAGTGAGCCTGATACGGACGAAGGCGCACCGGGGGCGGTGCCAGAGGACTCGCGCACGGACGGCGGCGAGCAATCTTGTTCCCTACGCAGGCGTTAACCTGATCAGGTTCAACGGGATCCGGATTAACCGATCTCAGCCTTTCACTCAAGGCACCCCGACAAGAACCCGGCCACTCTAAACAAGGCGCCGGATAAAACCAACCCTCAAGTCAAATAAACCCGACCCGTGCGTCGAAATATGACGGCGTATGTCCGTGGCCAAGGCGTGCAAGCGCAGCGGCGCAGGGATTGTTGCGCGCAAGCAACATAGCAAGTTGCAAACTACACTCACCGCGCTGTCAGGGCCCTTGACCCCTACCATCGCGCCCCTTAGCCTTGCCCATCACCGCCCCGCTGCCGCAGGTTCAGGGGCCACACCAATTAGGATGATTAGCATGCTGCGCAGACTTTCACTGGCACTTGCCGTGGCTTCAGCTTCCAGCGGCGCTGCCTTTGCAGCGCAAGCCCCCCTGTCAGCGAAGACCGACCTGGTGAGCGTTTACCAGGAAGCGGTCAATAACAACGCCGACCTGGCCGCCGCCCGCGCCGATTACGAAGCCCGCAAGGAAGTGGTGCCACAGGCCCGCGCCGGGCTGCTGCCGAATATTTCCGGCGGCGCCAATATGAGCGACAGCGAAACCAAGGTACGCACCGATATGGGCGACCCCAAGCTCAATCGCAGCGGCATTCTCTACCAGGCCACCCTGAGCCAGCCGGTGTTCCGTGCTGATCGCTGGTTCCAGCTCAAGGCGGCCGAAGCCACCAATGAACAAGCCGTGCTGGAGCTGTCGGCCACCGAGCAGAACCTGATTCTGCAAAGTGCCGAAGCCTACTTCGCAGTGCTGCGTGCCCAGGACAACCTGGCTTCGACCAAGGCCGAAGAAGCGGCGTTCCAACGCCAGCTCGACCAGTCCAACGAACGTTTTGATGTCGGCCTTTCCGATAAGACCGACGTGCTCGAAGCGCAAGCCAGTTTCGACACCGCTCGCGCCAACCGCATCCTCGCCCAGCGCTCGGTAGACGATGCCTTCCAGGCCCTGGTAACCCTGACCAACCGCGACTACAACTCGGTGGAAGGGATCAAGCACACCCTGCCGGTACTGGCGCCAACGCCGAACGATGCCAAGGCCTGGGTTGATACCGCTGCCCAGCAGAACCTCAATCTGCAAGCCAGTAACTTTGCCGTCGATGCCGCCGAAGAAACCCTGCGTCAACGCAAGGCCGGCCATGCGCCGACCGTCGATGCCGTGGCGCAATACCAGCGCGGCGACAACGACAGCCTGGGCTACGTCAACAGCGGCACGCCGGGCACCCCGCGTTACAACGGCGACGTGGAACAGCGCAGCATTGGCCTGCAACTGAATATCCCGATCTTCAGCGGCGGCCTGACCAGTTCCCAGGTACGCGAGTCGTACTCGCGCCTGAACCAGATTGAGCAGCAGCGCGAAAGCCTGCGTCGCCAGGTGGTGGAAAACACCCGCAACCTGCACCGTGCGGTGAATACCGACGTGGAAACTGTGCAGGCGCGCAAGCAGTCGATCATCTCCAACCAGAGCGCCCTGGAAGCCACCGAAATCGGCTACCAGGTTGGTACGCGCAATATCGTTGACGTGCTCGACGCCCAGCGTCAGCTGTACAGCTCGGTGCGTAACTACAACAACGCCCGTTACGACTACATCCTCGACAACCTGCGCCTGAAGCAGGCCGCCGGCACCCTGAGCCCGGCCGACCTGGAAACCCTGGCGCGCTTCCTCAAGCCTGACTACAACCCGGACAAGGACTTCCTGCCGCCGGATCTGGCCAAGTCGGCTGAACAGAACCTGAGCGCCAAGCCGGATTACTGATTGGCCCGCACCCAATAAAAAGCCCCGCAGATGCGGGGCTTTTTATTGGGTGCGATGGTGCGCGGAGCGCACCCTACGGCATCGCGTCGGACCTGATCGCCTCGTTTACAT
>JBCECW010000620.1:0-2784 GCA_039207785.1 Pseudomonas sp.
GATCGGACAGGTGCATACGTACCGCATCCATCCAGTCCTTGTAGCGGTTTTTCACCCGGGTGACCGGCAGGCCGTCGCGGTAGCACACCACATCGCTGCAGATCACCGGGAAACCCAGCACGCCGTATTCCAGCAGGCGCAGGTTGCTCTTGCAGTCGTTGAACTGGTTTTGCTCCAGCGGAGCCAATGCCAGGTCGAGGTCCAGAGATGCCAGCACCGCCGGATAACGGTCAATAGGCACGCCACGATGGAACTCATGCACGTAGGGCTTGAGTTTTTCCGGACACAGACCAAAGAACACCCACTCCACTTCGTCGGCCAGGTCGCGTACCAGATCGGCGATCAATTCCAGATCGCCGGTATGGCCCACGCCGCCCGCCCAACCCACTCGCGGCTTGCGCCCTACTCGCCGCTGGCTCGGCTGCAAACCGCCCCACCAGTCGGTAGGCAAACGGTTTTGCACCACGCGGATATCGCTGTGCAAATCACCAAAGGCTTCAGCCAGCGGCGCAGTGGACACCACAAAGCGATCAACCATACCCAGCGCGCGGCGCAGCGAACGCAGAATATCCTTGGGCATATCGGCGCGGTGCACGCTTTTCAGCGGCAGGTTGGGCAGGTAGTCGTCCAGCTCATAGACCTTGAAGGCGCCGCTGAAGGCTTTCATATCGGCGATGGTGTCCAGCTGCGCGTCAGTCACCTGGCGCTGCAGAATCACCGAGTCAGCCTCGAAACGCTCCATCTCCACCGGCAACAGCAGGTTTTCCGATAGGCCGCCCTCGATCAGGCCAGCCCGCTGCATGCTGAGGAACGGCTGGCGAACGCGGTAATGCCCGCAACCGGAACGGTCTGCCGGGTGGCAGAGCACACGCGGCAACAGCGGCTGCGAGAAAGGCTGCCAGTTGCCCAACCGACCCAGGTCGAGCTCAAAGCCGGTCTTGTCCAGATTCAGGTTGCGGTTATAGGCCGGGTCACGCGCCAGCAGCGGCAGCCATTTGCGATACATGGCGTCCTGCTCGCCCTTGAAGCGCTTGATCTTGGCTTCCTGGGTGGCCGGGTCGACGGTCTTCTGGCTGACACTGCCCTCGTGCATCAGTAAGGCATACGGCGTCCACACGCTCAGATAGCCGGCGTAACGCACCTTGATGCACAGGTCGACGTCGTTATAGGAGACCTTGAAGTCCACCTCGTCCATGCCGCCGACTTCGTCGTACAGGTCTTTGCGGATCATCAGGCAGGCCGCCGTCACCGCCGTGTAGTTCTGGTCCACCAGCAGACGGTGCATATAGCCCGGCGCATCGCCTGGGTCACCAAGGAACGGATGGTCGGCCGGGCCACGCAGCCCCAGCACCACGCCGCCATGTTGCAGGCGCCCGTCAGGGTACAACAGCTTGGCACCGACAATACCCACTTCCGCGCGCTGGGCATGGTTAAGCAGGTTTTCGATCCAGTCGGCCTGGATAATCGCGGTGTCGTTGTTCAGCAACACCAGGTATTCGCCGCGCGCCTGTTGCGCGGCGAAGTTATTGATGGCCGAGAAGTTGAACGGCTTGGGGTAACGCAGCACGCGAATCTGCTCGCTGCCCAACGCATCCAGTCCTTGCAGCCAGGCAATGGCTTCCGGCGTTTCGCTGTTGTTGTCGATGATCAACAGCTCGTAGTTGGTGTAGCTGGTCTTCTCGATCAGGCTTTCGATGCAGCGTTGCAATACCGGCAACTGGTCCTTGGTCGGCACCAGGATCGACACCAGCGGCTGCGTTGCATGCTGGTAACGCACCCGGTTGATCAGCGGCAACGCGCCTTCGAGGATTTCGTGCGGCTGCTCCAGGCGCTCCAGGTGGGCGGCGACCATGGCCGGGGAATACCCCACCACTTCCGGCAGCGCCAGCCATTTGCCGAACGACTGCCCGGTGTGCACCAGCACTTCGCTGATATGCCCGATTACATTGAGGCCCACGCTTTCCACCATGCGGAACATCAGGTCGTGGGGCGCCAGCTCGCCGAAACGCTGGTCAAACCCGCCCAACTCGATAAAGCGCTCACGGTTGAATGCCAGGGTGCGGCCTACATAGGGGTAGCTGCGCAGCATGTCGAGGCTGAAGTCCGGCTTGAACAGCGGGCTGTGGTACAGGTCGTTGTCCCGTACGTTTTCATCGCTGTAGCAGCTCTGCATATCGGGCTTGCTGATAATGGCGTCGGCCAGCAGCAACAAGGCGAAGCGGTCGAGCTGGTCGCCGGCGTGCAGCAGGTAGAACCAGTCGGCCTCTATATTGGCCATCTGCGCATTGAGGCTGGCCTGCCAGTTCTGGCCGGCCGCCACCCAATGCATATCCGCCGCCAGTTCCGGAGCTGGCGCATTGGAGATCACCCAGGTACTGGCCTGCGGGTACATCTGGTCTTGCAGGCGCACCAGCGAATGCTGCAATTGCTCGGCCGACTGGCCGCTGTCGATCACCACCACGGCGATCCGCGGCGGCAATGGCCAGGTGTCGATACGCGCCTGCACCACATCCAGGTTTACCGCCACCTGGCGGCTGGTAATCCACTGCGAGTAGCTGACTTCGGTGCTCGGCCCGGCCACCCGCTGTTGCGAGCGGTAGCGATCGGCCTTCCACAAGCCGCCATCAAAGTGCACATGACCAGTCTGCGCATTCAGCTGGCTGACACGGCTCATCTGCTCGGCCGAATATTCCACACCCAAGGCCTCACATAGCGCCTTGATTCGGGTGTCGAAATTCTGCGGATGGAACACCTCGCCGAGGTCAGCGGCGATTACCACCAGGC
>JBCECW010000621.1:0-2763 GCA_039207785.1 Pseudomonas sp.
CCAGACGCTGTTTAGCACCGCGCCGCCCTCGGCGACGCCCAGTTCGCCTGCAGTCGGGCTCGCCTGGGTCTCAACGCCGGGCAGTTGCGCCACGGGCAAAGCGCCTTGGCTGGTCCAGAACAGCGGTCGATCGGGCAGCCGCTTGCGCAAGGCGTCGCGCTGCACGGCATCGAGATTTTCCGCCTTGTTCAGCACCAGCAAACCGGCGTCCGCCAGCGCCGCCTGCTGGCTGGCAGGCAGCGGCTGGCCGTCGGCCAACGCCTGGGCATCCAGCACCAGCACGCTGGGTTGCACGGCCAGCACGCCTTCCCAGGGCGGCTCACGCAGTTGCTGCAAAAGCTCGGCGGGATGGCCAAGCCCGGATGGCTCGATAAACAGGCGATGGGGTTTGGCCTTGCGCAGCAAACGCGCCAGGCCGATCTGGAACGGCGCGCCATTGACGCAGCACAGGCAGCCACCGGCCACTTCGCTCAGGGCGATGCCGTCGTCAGTGCTGGTGAGCAGCGCGGCGTCCAGGCCGATTTGGCCGAACTCATTGATCAGCACCGCCCAGCGCTCGTCAGCCGGGCGCTGGGCCAGCAGATGGCGCAGCAGGCTGGTCTTGCCCGCGCCCAGCGGGCCGGCGATCAGATGGGTGGGGATATCGCTAAGCATGGGCGGTAGTTCTCGGAGCATATCGTTGGCAAGCGGACTATACCGTGCAGGCCCGTGCTAGAGTCGCCGGCAAATTTCCATGCGCTGGAGACCTTTGATGCGCGTATTGCTGTTGCCGTTGCTGCTGTTGTTGTCCGGTCAGGTGCTGGCCGAGGCCTGTGTGGTGCACAGCCAGGGCGAACGCCTGGATGTAAAAGTCTGCCAGCAGAACCGCAGCATCCCGCCCAACCTGTTTCACTCGGGCTTCTGCCAGCCGACGCTTAAAGGGCAACAGGTCTCGGTGGAGTTTGTCGACCAATGCCCGGCCGGTTCGTTTGGCGTGTGCCGCTCAGCCCATGTCGGCGGCATGCCGTACCAGCAGGATATCCACTACTACGGCGTAGCCAGCGACGCGGCGTTTCTCAAGCCAGCCTGCGAAAAGCAGAGCCGCGGCGTGTGGATGGACCGCTAAGGCCGCTTCAAGCGGCCTCGTGCCAGGGGCCGAAGGGATCGGCGTAATGCGCCCAGCCTTCGCTGCCCGAGGCCATTTCCGCATCGCTTAGCAGGCAGTTATCCAGCTCGGCGCTGAGCCGGGCGAAGTCGATGTTCTGGCCGATAAACACCAGCTCCTGCCGGCAATCACCGACCTCGGCGCTCCAGTTGCGCATTACGGTGGCGACGCCTTCATCGTCCTGCGGCCAGTGCTCCTTGGGCACATGCCGCCACCAGCGCCCGGCAAAGCCATAACGCATCAAACCACCGGCCTGCGACCAGCTGCCGGCATCCTGATGCTTGCTCGCCAGCCAGAAAAAGCCTTTGGAGCGCAGCAGGCGGCCGTTGCTCCACTCACGGTTGATAAAGGCATAGAAGCGCTGCGGGTGAAACGGCCGCCGCGCCCGGTAGGCGAACGAGGCGATGCCGTATTCCTCGCTTTCGGCCACATGCTCGCCGCGCATTTGCTTGAGCCAGCCCGGCGCTTGGGCCGCACGCTCGAAGTCGAAGCGGCCGGTGTCGAGGATTTTCCCCAGCGGCACCTGGCCCATCACCATCGGCAGGATTTCGGCGTGGGTATTAAGGCTGCCGAGGATGCTGATCAGCTCGGCGCGCTCTTCGCGCGAGATCAGGTCGATCTTGCTGACCAGGATCACATCGGCGAACTCCACCTGCTCGATCAGCAAGTCCGTAATCGAGCGCTCGTCCTCCTCGCCCAGCACTTCGCCGCGGCTGGCCAGGCTTTCGGCCTCCTGGTAATCGCGCAGGAAATTCAGGCCATCGACCACCGTGACCATGGTGTCCAGGCGCGCCACATCGCTCAGGCTCAGGCCGTCTTCGCCACGAAAGGTAAAGGTTTCTGCCACCGGCAGCGGTTCGGCAATGCCGGTGGACTCAATCAGCAGGTAATCGAAACGCCCTTCGCGGGCCAGGCGATTGACCTCTTCCAGCAGGTCTTCGCGCAGGGTGCAGCAGATGCAGCCATTGCTCATTTCCACCAGTTTTTCGTCGGCGCGATTCAGGCTGACATCGCGCTGCACTTCGCTGCCGTCGATATTGATTTCACTCATATCGTTGACGATAACGGCCACCCGCAGGTTGTCGCGGTTTTTCAGGATGTGGTTGAGCAGGGTGCTTTTGCCGGCGCCGAGAAAGCCGGACAGAACGGTGACGGGTAAACGCGGATCGTGCATGGGAAAGTCCTCATCCGACGGCTGGACGCCGTTCTGGGGCAGCTGATTTAGATTGTTATACTATAACAATTAAACGCGATTTTTCCGCAAGCGTTGCTTTTCATCCGCGCATAAAAAACCCCTGGTACCGCGCTGTAAGCCAGCAGGGCCAGGGGTTTCACATGGAACAGGGTTATTTAATTGCGTTGTGCCAGCCTGCTCAAGGTTGACGCTTTGGCAAGCTTGAACAGTCCGCCGCCAACCAACGGCCCTGCGATTCCGAACGCCCTTGCTGGTTTTGCCCGCCCATCAGGAATGTGCCGTTGATGGTGGTGACAAATTCCCGCGAGCTGAGAAACGTGGTCTGCCCCTGGCCGCTGCCCTGTGGGCAACTGACATTGAATTTCATCATCTGTGGCGTGCGCTGGGTGATCTGCTGGCGGCAGCCGGCTTGCAGATGTCGCAG
>JBCECW010000622.1:0-2761 GCA_039207785.1 Pseudomonas sp.
GGCCTGCATGCCGATGAAGACGAGGAAGACGGTGTACGAGACGGATCCGGCCTGGTCATTATCGGCGTTGAGACCCAGGTTGATGCTGCCGCCGATGATTTGGCCCATGAGACGATAGGTCAACCAGTAGCCCAGGGCCTTGCCACGGTGCACGGGGCGAATGATCTCGGCCATCAATGCCGCGCCAACGGCCCACTCGCCACCAAAGCCGAGGCCTTGCAGGGTACGCACCACCAGCATCTGTTCGAACGAGGTGGTAAAGCCGGCCAGGGCGCCAAAGGCGGTAAACCAGCAGATGGTAAAGATCAGGATACGCACGCGGCCATAGCGGTCGGCGAGGATGCCGGCGATCCAGCCACCCAGGGAGGCCGAGAGCAGCGCGGCGGTGCCGAGGATACCGGCCTCGCCCTTGCTGATCTGCCAGACCGCCATCAGGGCGGGCAGCAGAAAGCTGAACATCTGCGCGTCATAGGTATCCAGGGCCCAGCCGGAGAAGCAGGCCCAGAACGTTTTGCGCTCTTGTTTGGAGCCGGATTTGTACCATTCGAACATGTTGACCGTCCTTCTTGTTATTGGATGTCGGCGTGGTGCTGTTGAGCTTTTTACTAGTAGGTACGGAGGGCCTTATTGCCCGCCCCACCTACGTCATTCCAAATCGTCGGACCGCCGCGAAGGCGGGAATGACGGTGTCTGCGTTGCGCTGTATCTGGAGCATGCGGCAGTTCCACTGTCCTGCCCATTTGCCATTACAAAAGCCAGCGTTTCGTTTGTGCTAACTGTCCCTGGGCGACAGCAGCATGTCCTGGGCCATGCTGGCCACCAGGCGGCCGCTGCGGTCGTAGATATGGGTCAGGGCCAGACCGCGACCCGACAGGCTGCGCACGGCGTCATTGACGAACAGCAGCCATTCATTGGCGTTCAATTCCAGGCTGTGGAACCACAGGCTGTGATTGAGGTTGCTGATGTAGTAACGCTGCCACAGTTCGAGCATGCCCAGCGGCGGGGCTAGGCTGCCGTTAAGCCAGCAGTCGGACATATAGGCCAGCGCCGCGTGGTGCAAACAGCCTTCGCCCGACAACGGCTGGTTAAGCCGCACCCAGTAGGCGATCTCGGTGTGCGCCGCGGGTTGCTCGAAGTAACCCTCGGGGTGCACCGGGCGCACATCCAGCACCGGGCGTCCGCTAAAACGCAGCTGTACCGCCTCGCTACGCTGCGGGTAGCGCGCGGCCAGTTCCGCCAGGGTCGGCAGGCTGTCCGGTTCCGGCACCTGGCGGGCCAGGCGATGGGGGTTGCCGGGGTCGCTCTGCGTCACCTGGAATGAGGCATGGGCGCTGCACACCAGGCCAGTGCCCTGTACGCCGTAGAGATGCCGGGTGGAAAAACGCCGGCCATCCTGCAGCGCCTCGACGCTGTACTCGATGCTGTCCTGCGGGCGCGCGCCTTGCAGAAAGGTCATCTGCAGCATGCTCGGGCTGCGGCCTTCGACCGTTTGCGCCGCCGCCCATAACGCCTGGCCTAGCAACTGGCCACCGTAGATGCGGCCGTTGACGTTGCTGTCGCTGACATAGCTGCGCAAACCGTTCTGCCCGCTGGGTTCCAGGGTCAGCAGTTCGGTCAGGTCGCGGCCATCCCAGTGTTGCCCGTTTGCCTGTGTGCTCACTGGCGTCGCTCCCCTCAGGTGGCCAGGGCCAGCGTCGCGCTACGGCTAAGTTCGCGCTGCGGGTTGGCGGCCAGGGTGGAGAAATCCAGCGGCAGCGGCGTAACGGCTTGCAGGTGCTCGGCGCTGGTGTCGCCCACCAGTTCCAGCACCTGTACGCCAGCGGCCGTGAGCTCCAGGGTGGCCAGGTCGGTGTACACCCGGGTCACGCACGCCATGCCGGTAAGCGGGTAGGTGCAGGCCGGCAGCAACTTGCTTTGGCCGTCTTTGGCCAGGTGCTCCATCATCACGAAAATACGCTTGGCGCCGATGGCCAGGTCCATGGCGCCGCCCACGGCGGGGATGGCATCGGCGGCACCGGTGTGCCAGTTGGCCAGGTCGCCGTTGGCCGCTACCTGGAAGGCCCCCAGCACACAGATATCCAGATGGCCGCCGCGCATCATGCCGAAGGAATCGGCATGGTGGAAAAACGCCGCGCCGGGCTTGAGTTTTATCGGCTCCTTGCCGGCGTTGATCATGTCCCAGTCTTCCTCGCCGGCAGGGGCGCCGGTCCAGCGGCCGAGTACGCCGTTTTCGCTGTGCAGGAAGATGTCCTTGTCATCGGGCAGGTAGTTGGCCACCAGGGTCGGCAGGCCGATGCCGAGGTTGACATAGGCACCCTCGGGAATATCCCGCGCCACGCGGGCGGCCATGGCGATACGTGTCTGCTTGTCCATGCTGCTTACCCTGCCTGTTGTTGAAGCGTGGCGGGCACGGTGGTGCGCTGCACGATCTGTTTGACGAAGATGCCGGGGGTAACCACGTGCTCGGGGTCCAGTTCACCCAGCTCGCAGATCCGCCCCACCGAGGCGATGGTATGGCGCGCGGCCATGGCCATTACCGGGCTGAAATTGCGTGCGGTCTTGCGGTACACCAGGTTGCCCCAGCGGTCGCCGGCATCGGCGCTGATCAGCGCGTAGTCGACAGGGATCGGCGACTCCAGCACATAGTTACGGCCATCGATCACGCGGGTTTCCTTGCCTTCGGCCAGCAGCGTGCCGAACCCGGTCGGGGTGAAGAAACCACCGATGCCGCACCCGGCGGCGCGCAGGCGCTCGGCCAGGT
>JBCECW010000623.1:0-2743 GCA_039207785.1 Pseudomonas sp.
TACTACAACCACAACCTCGATACCTCGCCGGAGTTCTACGGCAGCATCATCACCACCCGCACCTACAGCGAGCGCCTGCAGACCCTGGCCTATGTGCGGGATGCCGGCATGAAAATCTGCTCCGGCGGCATCCTGGGCATGGGTGAGTCGCTGGACGACCGCGCCGGCCTGCTGATCCAACTGGCCAACCTGCCTGAGCACCCTGAGTCGGTGCCCATCAATATGCTGGTAAAGGTGCAGGGCACGCCGCTGGCCAACGCCGAAGACGTCGACCCCTTCGATTTCATCCGCATGCTGGCGGTAGCGCGCATCCTTATGCCGAAGTCTCATGTGCGCCTGTCCGCGGGCCGCGAAGCGATGAACGAGCAGATGCAGGCCTTGGCTTTCTTTGCCGGCGCCAACTCGATTTTCTACGGCGAAAAACTGCTGACCACCGCCAACCCACAAGCCGACAAGGACATGCTGCTGTTCAGCCGCCTGGGTATCCAGCCGGAAGCGCGCGAAGAGCATGCCGACGAAGTGCACCAGGCCGCCATCGAGCAGGCGCTGATCGAGCAAAAGAGCGGCGAGCTGTTCTACGACGCGGCTTCGGCCTGATCTCGATTTACCGCCTTACACCCGTCGTAGGAGCCAGCTTGCTGGCGAAGCTTGTGATCTTGAACAGCTTCGCCAGCAAGCTGGCTCCTACGGGTTCCGGAAATGTCTGTTATGAGCTTCGATCTCTCCGCCCGCCTGGCCGCGCGCCGTGCCGAGCATCTCTATCGCCACCGCCCCTTGCTGGAAACCCCGCAAGGCCCGCAGGTGGTGGTCGACGGCCAACCGCTGCTGGCCTTCTGCAATAACGACTACCTGGGCCTGGCCAACCATCCCGAGGTGATTGCTGCCTGGAAAGCCGGCGCCGAGCGCTGGGGCGTGGGCGG
Source organism: Pseudomonas sp. (assembly GCA_039207785.1). GTDB lineage: Bacteria > Pseudomonadota > Gammaproteobacteria > Pseudomonadales > Pseudomonadaceae > Aquipseudomonas. Next base: position 921 of record JBCECW010000623.1, read on the forward strand.
CGGTGCCTCGCACCTGGTGATCGGCCACAGCACCCCGCATCACGAACTGGAAGAAGCCCTGGCCGACCTCACCGGCCGCCCGCGTGCCTTGCTGTTTTCCACTGGCTATATGGCCAACCTGGGCGCCGTGACGGCGCTGGTGGGGCAAGGCGATACGGTGCTGGAAGACCGGCTTAACCATGCCTCCTTGCTGGACGCCGGCCTGCTAAGCGGTGCGCGCTTTTCCCGCTACTTGCATAACGATGCCGACAGCCTGTGTTTGCGCGTGGCCAAGGCCCAGGGCAATACCCTGGTGGTGACCGACGGCGTATTCAGCATGGACGGCGACCTGGCCAACCTGCCGGCCCTGGCCGCCACCTGCAAGACGGCGGGCGCCTGGCTGATGGTTGACGATGCCCATGGTTTTGGCCCGCTGGGTGCTAATGGCGGCGGGATCGTTGAGCACTTCGGCCTGAGCATGGAAGACGTGCCGGTGCTGGTCGGTACCTTGGGCAAAGCGTTCGGCACAGCGGGCGCGTTTGTTGCCGGCAGTGAAGAGCTGATCGAAACCCTGGTGCAGTTCGCCCGCCCCTATATCTACACCACCAGCCAGCCGCCGGCCCTGGCCTGCGCCACGCTGCAAAGCTTGAAGCTGCTGCGTAGCGAGCATTGGCGGCGTGAGCATCTGAATAACCTGATCCAGCAATTCCGTCGTGGCGCCGAAGCCATCGGCCTGGAACTGATGGATAGCTTTACCCCGATCCAGCCGATTCTGGTTGGCGATGCCGACCGTGCCCTGCGGTTGTCGCAGCTGCTGCGCGAGCGTGGCCTGATGGTCACGGCCATTCGCCCGCCGACCGTGCCGGCTGGCAGTGCGCGGTTGCGCGTGACCTTGTCGGCGGCCCACAGCGAGGCGCAGGTGCAGCAGTTGTTAACGGCGTTGGCCGATTGCTGGCAGCTGTTGGGGCCTGCAGATGCGTAATCGTCTGGTATTGCTGCCGGGGTGGGGCCTGGGCAATGCGCCACTTGAGCCGCTAGCGGCCGCCCTGCGCGGGCTGGACGAGCGTTTGCAGGTGCAGATCGACGCGCTGCCGGCCATGGAGTCGAGCGACCCCGCCGACTGGCTGGATGAGCTGGACGCCCGTCTGCCGGCTGATTGCTGGCTGGGCGGTTGGTCGCTGGGCGGCATGTTGGCTGCTGAGTTGGCTGCGCGCCGTGGCGACCGCTGCTGTGGCCTGATCACCTTGGCCAGCAACTGCAACTTTGTCGCCAGCAGCCTGTGGCCTGATGCCATGCCGGCTGCTGATTTCGCCGCTTTTCTGCAAGGCTGCGAGCAGAACCCGGTCGCCACCTTAAAACGCTTTGGTCTGCTGTGCGCGCAAGGGGCGCAGGACTCGCGTCCATTGGCCCGACAGCTGGCTGCCGGCGCTACCGCTGGCGACCTGTATGGCCTGCACGTGCTTGCCGCATTGGATACCCGCGCCGCCTTGCAGGCCTTTGCCGGCCCGCAGCTGCATCTATTTGCCGGCGAAGACGCGCTGGTGCCTGCCGAAGCGGCCGGCGCCGTGCTGGCGCTGTTGGGTGATGTGGAAGTTGGCCTGATCGAAGGCGTCAGCCATGCCTTTGTGCTGGAGCGGCCCCATGAAGTGGCGGCGGCGATCCAGGGCTTTTTGCATGAGGCCGGCGATGACTGAACTATTGCCGGATAAACGCCAGGTCGCCGCGTCCTTTTCCCGCGCCGCCGCCAGCTACGACAGCGTGGCGGAGTTGCAGCGCGATGTCGGTCAACAGCTGCTGGCGCGCTTGCCTGCCGGGCTGACGAGCGCTGATTGGCTGGATATCGG
>JBCECW010000624.1:0-2738 GCA_039207785.1 Pseudomonas sp.
CCCATGGACAACGCCAGGATCAACGCCGCCCCCACCAGCACCCATTTACTTGCACGCCACGCTGTCATTGCCCTGCTCCGTCAATCAATGGTTTCCAGGTCGTCCAGCAATAGCCAGAGCGCCTCACGTTTGTCTGCCCCCAGGTACAACGCCAGCTGCGCCTGGGCTTGCTGCCAGGCCTCGGCACCGCGCTGGAAACGGGCCAGCCCGGCCGCCGTCAGTAGCACCTGGCGGGCACGCAAATCACTGCCCTCGCCCAACTGCACCAAGCCTTCGCCTTCCAGCACCTTGAGGTTGCGCCCCAGGGTGCTGCGGTCCAGGCCCATGGCCTCGGCCAGGGTGGAGATGCTCGGCTGCTCCAGCCGCTGCAAATGGCTAAGCAAGGAATACTGGGCCACGTTAAGACCGGCCTCCAGCAGCGCGTCGTCGTAGATACGGCTGACGCTGCGGGCGGCACGGCGCAGTTTGGTGCAGAGGCAATGGGTCGTAAGCATGGATGCGTGTATATACCCGCATATGGCTACACGTCAAATCAAAGATTGGGTTTGCTTCGCGATTCTGGATTCCCGCCTGCGCGGCGGTCCGACGATTCGGAATAACGGAATTTCACCGTCGTCCCCGCGCAGGCGGGGACCCAGACTCGCCGCCCATACTGCAATCCTGGGGTGGCCACTGAACTGCCACCCCACCGCCCGGTCGAACTGCTCAAGCAAAATTTTGGAGAAGCCGTTAATGGCGCGTCAGGTGTTCGGCTGGTTACTGTTGCTGTGCGCGCTGCAGGCCCAGGCCAATCCGCAGTTGGCGATGCTCGGCAGCGGCACAGGCCGTTACCCGTTCGAGGTCTATGCGAATGCCCCGCTGACCACCCCCACCCTGCCGGTTACCCGCGCCGTGATCCTGCTGCACGGTATCAAACGCAACGCCAGCGACTACTTTGAAAACGGCACAGCTCTGCTCACCAACGCCGGTCTCGGCGCCGACACCACCTTGCTGCTGGCCCCGCACTTTCTTACCGACGCCGATAGCGAAGCCGACAGCCACCCCGGCGTACCGCGCTGGGCGCCGGGGCAATGGCTGCATGGCAGCCCGTCGTTCAGTGGTGTTTCCGCCTTCCAGGTGCTCGACGATCTGCTCGCCCTGCTCGCCGACCGCCAGCGTTTTCCGGCCTTGCGCGAGGTGGTGTTGGTGGGCCATTCGGCTGGCGGGCAACTGGTGCAGCGCTATGCCATTTTCAATCGCGCCGATACCCGCCTGGCGGCCAATGGCATCCACCTGCGCTATGGCGTGGCCAGCCCGTCTTCGTACCTGTATTTCGACCATCAGCGCTGGCAGCACCAGCAACTGCAAAGCAGCGCGCAACGCCAGTGCCCCGGCTACAACCGCTACCGCTATGGCCTGGACAACCTGCCGGCCTACGCCAGCCGGCAAAAGCTCAGCCCCAGGCAATGGTTTGCCCGCTATGCCGGGCGCGATGTGGTGTACCTGGTGGGCGCCGACGACAACAACCCCGAGGCGCGGGTGATGGACCACTCCTGCTCGGCGCAACTACAAGGTGCGACGCGGCAGCAGCGGCAAGTGAACTATGTGGCGTATGAGCAGCAGTTGGGTACGCAGTGGAAGGTGAAGGTTGTCCATCCGCAGGTGCAGATCGAGGGCATTGGGCATGATTCGGCGGCGTTGTTTGCGGCGCCGGCTACGGCGAAGGTGTTGCTGCCGTAACGGCTAATGGTGCGCGGAGCACACCCTACGGGAGCAGCGATGGCCTCGTAGGGTGTGCTTCGCGCACCAAGCGTTCTCAAGGCAACCTACGGATTCTGTGTAACCAGCACCTCTTTGGCCACCCACTCCGCCGTGTTAAACGGCTTGCGAATCAGGCGTTGCTGGCTGGCCAGCTTGATCGAGCCATCGAGGCGACGCAGAAACTCGGCATCCAGAGTGGTCTGGAACAATTGCCCGAGCTGCTCATCACCCAGATCGCTTTGCAGAATCACCGGCGGGTAACCGGCCAGGCCGGACACCAACTGGATATACGCCTCTTTATTGGCTTCCTCGGCCACCCACTGCTGCGCCTTGTCCTGGGCTGCCAGCAGACGATTGACGATTTCCGGATGGGCATCGACAAAGGCCCCCGAGCCCACCAGCACGCTTTGCACACTGCCGGCGCCATTCAGGTCGCGGGTGGTCAGCGGAATGTCCACCAGCCCGCGAGCTCGCAGAGCCGTCAGGTTGGAGGCGCCCCAGGTGGCATCGATCTGCTTGGCGACGATGGCCGAGGTGGCGGCGGTAAAGTCCAGATTGATGATTTTGAAGTCCTTCTCCGTCAGCCCCTGGCTAACCAGTGCGGCATCGAACGATAGCTGTGCGGCGGTGCCACGGAAGATCCCCACGCGCTTGCCTTTGAGGTCCGCCAGCGACTTCACGCCCGAGCCTGGCACCACGCCCAGGTACAGCTTTACATCGCGCGCGGTGGCGCTGAGCAAACGGGTATCCAGGCCATTGGACTTGCCGACGATGGCCGCCAGGTCGCCGAGGTAGGCCAGGTCGACCTGGCCATTGGCAAAGGCCTCGTTGATCGCCGGGCCGGCGCCTTTGAAAAAGTCCCAGCGAATCTTGATGCCATCGGCGGCCAGCGCCTGCTCGAACAGCTGCTGGTCGCGTACCACATCCACCAGGCCGCCACCGCTGTGGGTGGCTACGGCGCTGAGGTCGGGCACGGCAATACGGATCTCGGTCAACGG
>JBCECW010000625.1:0-2712 GCA_039207785.1 Pseudomonas sp.
TGGTGATCAGCGTGCATGACCGCGTCCACCTGGCCCGCGTGATCAAGAAGCTGCGAGCCCTCAAAGGCGTGGTGCATATCTCCCGCGTGCGCGCCTGACCCCTCTTTCGTAACGACGGCCTGCGCCTACTGCGCATGGCCCTATCTCAAGGAGCTTTTTTATGAGCAAGAGCGTTATCACTTCCGAACACGCACCGGCGGCCATCGGCACCTACTCCCAGGCAATCAAGGCTGGCAACACCGTGTATATGTCCGGGCAAATCCCCCTGGACCCGAAAACCATGGAGCTGGTGGAAGGCTTTGAAGCCCAGACCGTGCAGGTATTCGAAAACCTCAAAGCCGTAGCCCAAGCTGCCGGCGGCTCGTTCAAAGACATCGTCAAACTGAATATCTTCCTCACCGACCTGTCGCACTTCGCCAAGGTCAACGAGGTTATGGGCCGTTACTTCGAACAGCCCTACCCCGCCCGTGCTGCCATCGGCGTAGCGGCGCTGCCACGTGGCGCCCAGGTCGAGATGGACGCCATCCTGGTGATTGAATAAGGCTTAACAAGCCGCTTGTTCCAAGGAAGGAAACCGCCATGCGCAACGCCCTTGCCCTGCTGCTGATCAGCGCCGCCCTCGGTGGCTGCAGCAGCCCTGCAAGCAAAAACCCGAACGGCACCTGGATCAACCAGGCCGCCATTGATGCCGCCTCGCAAGGCGGCAATCTGCGGGAGGCGTTGCTGGCGTACGGGCCCAACCTGGAATGGACCCTCGACACCAGCAAGCAGACCGCCAAGGTCAGCAATGGCTTCGAGCTGGACGAAGGCCAGCTGGTAGGCGAAGCCGACGGCCAATGGCGCGTCGACTTCTACGGCGACTACCACGAACAACTGAACGTCGAGAACGACCAGATGCGTCAGGCCGAGAGTAAAACCGGCCCCGAGCAGCGTTTTCGCCGTTCCACCCTGACCCTGCCCCTCGGCGCGCCGCCGGGCAGCAGTTTTGAGCAAGCCCTGTACAGCGCCTACCTGGGCGGCACCTGGAAAATCACCCAGGGCCCTGGGGTAAAAGGCCTGGTGCTGTTCCACCCCGACGGCCAGGTCGAATGCCTGCCCGGCGCCGACCGCTACGCCCTGTGCCTGGCCGGCGACTGCGCGGCCATGAGTGGCGAGAACGACAGCCTGTGGCTGCAGCTGGGCAATAAAGGCAATGTCTGGCTGTTCAAACGCGAAGGCGAGCGGCTGGAAATCTTCCAGGCCGTCAACCAGGCGCAAGTGGATGAAATGCCCGAGTACCTGCCAGGCGTTACCACCTGGGTGCTGGAAAAAGATTAAGAGCCGGTGCGCGGAGCGCACCCTACGGAACCGCACTCGCTCTCGTAGGGTGCGCTCCGCGCACCAAGCAATCTAAGCAACGGCGGCAATCAGCAGATAAGCCCCAAGCACCAGCAACAACCCACCACACAACCGGTCCAGCACCGCCACCCGCCGCTGCAACCACTGCCGCCAACGCACCACGCCAAGCAAGCGCACCAGAGCCAGGTCCCAGAGCAGCACCACCGCGCCCATCCACGCCATACACAACGCCAATCCCCAACTCGGCATCGCCGCGCTGTGTAGCACGCCAAACAAACCCGCGTAGAAAATCGGGCACTTGGGGTTGATCACGCTGGCCGCCAGGCCCTGGCCAAAACCCAGCCACCACGTGCCTGCGCTCAGTTCGCTGCCATCAGGCAGCTCCAGGTGCCGCCGACCGCTAAAAGCCTGTAATCCCAACCAGACAAAATACGCTCCGCCCACGCCCTGCAACGCGCGCCACAGCCAACCGCCCTCGGCCGGCAACAGGCTTTGTGCCAACAACACCAGCAGCATCACCAGCACATTGGCCACCGCGATGCCGAATGCACAGCCATCGGCCTGCCGACGCCCCTGCACCAGCGCGGTACGCATTAGCAGAAAGAAATCCGGGCCCGGCGATAACAACGCGGCAAAGTGGGTGCTGGCCACCAGCAGAAACAGCGCAACCATAACGACCTCCGAGTGAATTCGGTGGTCAGTCTGTGGGGCGGTTATAGGCGCGGTATTGGAAAAAACTCAGGTGCGCGTGGTGTTGCGAAAACGCCCTGGCGTGACGCCGGTGAAACGCTTGAAGGTGCCATTGAAATGCGCCTGGTCATAGAAACCCAGCTGCAACGCCACTTCGCTTAGCGGCTCCTCGCCGAGCAGTAAACGCTTGGCTTCACGCACCCGCCGTTGCAGCAGGTAGGTATGCGGTGGCACGCCATAGGCGCGGCGAAACGCTTCGATCAGATGGCGCGGATGGCGCTCACAGAGCGCCGCCAGTTGCTCCAGGCTCACCGCCTCGTGGAAATGCGCTTCGAGGTAGTCCCGCAACCGCGCGCTGCTGCCGCCGTCACGCGGCGCAACCGGCAACGGGCGCATACCACCGTGGCGGATAAACACCAGTTCCAGCAGGGCCAGCAGTTGGCTTTCCAAGGCCAGCGCGTCGTGGCGTTCGAATTCCTGCGCCAAGCCCGCCATCAAGTGCGCCACGGCGCCGTCATCGGCCGGGTTGAGCTGGCTGAAACCACGGGGCAATTGCTTGCGCCCCAGCAGCGCCGGCAAGCGTGCCTCTTCGATATAGAGCATGTGATAGACCAGCCGCGAGGAAATGGCGTGGCCGGTATGGGGTTCTTCCGGGTTCATCAGCGACAGGGTGCCGGCCGGCAA
>JBCECW010000626.1:0-1169 GCA_039207785.1 Pseudomonas sp.
GAGCCAAGCAACCCGTGGATGGACACCGCCACCCTGGCCGAGCAGATGCGTGAACGCCTGCAAGGTTTTACCGGGTTGATCGGCGAGCTGCGTGAGCAAATCACCGACAGCAGCCAGGTGGTCTACAAGCCCATGGAAGTGGTGTTTGTCGACGAGCCGTGGCACCGCGGCCGTGTGCTGCTGATTGGCGATGCCGCTCACGCCACCACCCCGCACCTGGGGCAGGGCGCCGGTATGGCCATCGAAGACGCGGTGGTGCTGAGCGAAGAACTCACCGCTGGCGGCAGCCTTGAAGAGCAGTTGCAGCGCTTTATGGCGCGGCGCTTCGAACGCTGCAAATACATCAGCGAAAGCTCGGTGCTGGCCGGCGACAAAGAGATGCAGCACGACCGTGAGTTCGACCGCATCGGCCTGGTCAAGCAGATGCTGGCGCGTACCGCCGAGCCTATCTGAGTCCCCTCTGTGCGCGCCTGATCAGCGCGCGCAGCCCCTTGCGTCACAAGCAGTGCCAACACAAGCAGTTACCACAAAAAGAACAAGAGGTTAACGCGATGGTTAGGTCCACGACTGCGGTGCTCGCGCGCCGCCCGGTCCGTATGTCTGCACCCTTTAGTCTGAGTCTGGCCGCCTTTTTGGTGCTTGGCAGTCAGTCTGCCAGCGCCTTCCAGGTGGACACTGGCAGCCCTGATTTCAGCCTGCGCTGGGATAACACGGCCAAGTACAGCGCCGCCTGGCGCACCCAGAACCCGAGCCACAAGCTGAGTGAAAGCACCGTTGCCCGTAACCAGGACGACGGCGACCGCAACTTTGAAAAAGGCTTGATTTCCAACCGCCTGGATATCCTTTCCGAGCTGGATATGTCGTACCGCAATGTCGGCGCTCGCTTGAGCGGTGCGGCCTGGTACGACACCGAGTACCAAAACAGCAACGACAACGACAACCCGGCGCGCTCCAACCAGCGCTCGGTGGCCTACGACGAATTCACCGACGACACCCGCCATCTGCACGGCGGCGACGGCGAATTGCTGGATGCCTTTGTGTACTGGAACGGCGACCTGGCCGACCGCTCGCTGTCGCTGCGCGCTGGCCGCCATGGCCTGATCTGGGGCGAGAGTTTGTTCTTCGGCGCCAACGGTATTGCCGGCGGTATGGCACCGGTGGATGTGGTC
>JBCECW010000626.1:1179-2709 GCA_039207785.1 Pseudomonas sp.
AAATCACCCGCCCGGTCAATCAACTGTCGGGTACTTACCAACTCACCGATGACGTGTCGGTGGGGGCGTTTTATCAACTGCAATGGGAAGAAACGCGGCTGCCGGCTTCGGGCAGTTATTTCTCCACCAGCGACATTTTGGGTGAGGGCAATGAGCGCCTGATCGTGGGCGCGCCGTTCCCAACCTTCCTTGGCGGCAACGCCGACAGCCCGGCGGCGTTCTACCACGGCAAGGACAAAGACGCGAAAGACTCGGGCCAAGGTGGCCTGCAGCTCAAATACAGCGCCGAGACCGTTGACTACGGCCTGTACGCCATCCAGTACCACGACAAGACCCCCAAGCTGTACCTCAAGCCATCGGCGGGTTCGTCGGACTTTAGCAGCGGCAAAATTGGCGAGTTCTACTGGGTGTACCCGGAAAATATCCGTGCCCTGGGCGCCAGCTTTGCTACCACGGTGGAGGAGTACAGCTTCGCCGGTGAAGCCTCGCTGCGCTGGAATATGCCGCTGACCTCCAACGGCGTCACCGTGCTGCCGGGTGTCGAGGCGGACAACGATAACGACGCGCTCTACGCCGTCGGCCGCACCGCCCATATCAACCTCAACGTGCTGGCGTCTTTCGGGCCGAACTTTATTGCCCGTGAATCCAGCTTTGTCGGTGAGATCGCCTGGAACCGCTTGCTCCACGTGACGAAAAACCGCGCCGCGTTGGACCCCGATGCCACCGACGACGGCCTGGGTTTCAAAGTGGTGTACACGCCCACCTATCGCCAATTGTTCTCCGGCGTGGATATCAGCATCCCCATGGGCCTGAGCTACTTCCCGATGGGTAAATCGGCGGCCGTCACCTCGTTCGGGCCAGACAAAGGCGGCGATATGAATATCGGCATCAGCGCCACCTACCTGGACCGCATCACGGCGGGCCTGACGTACACCCACTTCTATGGCGCCGACGACACCAACCTCAATGCGGCCAGCCAGTTCAACTTCAAGCAATCGCTGAAGGACCGGGATTACCTGGCCTTCTCCGTCAAGACCACGTTCTAACAGGACATGCCCATGACAGCCCCAATAAAAACAACAGCCTTTGCGCTGAAAGCCTTGTGTTTCGCCGTGCTCAGTACCTTGGCCATTACCCAGTCGGCCAGCGCCGCTACCGCCGAGGAAGCGGCCAAGCTGGGCAAAAGCCTGACCCCGTTCGGCGCCGAACAAGCGGCCAATGCCGATGGCAGCATCCCGGCCTGGGATGGTGGTTACACCAAGGTGGACCCGGCCTATAAACCCGGTGGCAAACGCAGCGACCCCTTCGCCGCCGACAAACCGCTGTTCAGCATCACGGCAAAAAACATGGCGCAGTACGCCGGGCAGTTGAGCGCGGGCACTCAGGAGATGTTCAAGCGTTTCCCGGAAACCTACCGCATCGACGTGTACCCGACCCGGCGCACCGCCGCCGCGACGCAGTGGGTGTATGACAACACCCTGCAAAACCCCACCCGCGCCACGCTGCTGCACAGCAGCGCCGGCCCGGTCA
>JBCECW010000627.1:0-2700 GCA_039207785.1 Pseudomonas sp.
CAACTTCGCCTGGAGTTGTTCGACGGTATCGACGAAGAAGAAATTCGCCAATGCCAGTTAATTCATGCGCGCATTCTCGCCAATCTGGAAAAGCGCTAACTCGCGGTAATTAAGGGGAGCGGCCGAGTGCAGTGTGCCGCTTCGTCTATGCTGCTTTGTAAGCTTTTTGACACCTTCGTCTCAAGTCACCTAAGTGCATCTTTTCTTTGCCATTTATTTGACTGTTTTTCTCCTCTTTTGCGTATCATGGCCAAATGCCGGGTTAACTACGTCACAAATTGCAAAACGTGACCATACTCTTAGGCCGGGGCCTACACGGATGTTTCACCCCCAATCAGTCTTTTGCTAAACCTTTTGTTAGCACCACAACAATGGAAGTGCGTGAATACTGGCGCAGTGGTGTGAAGATGGAGCGGTAATTACCGGGAGGCGTCGATGGTTCAGGTGCGACATTTATTACTTGGCTTGGCCTCTGGCTCAGCGATGTATTCAGGGTTGGTGTCGGCATTAGGCTTGGGCGATATCACCTTGCACTCGGCACTCAACCAGCCTCTGGTGGCTGATATCGAGCTGCTGGACGTCGGCGACCTCACCGCCAGCGATATGAAAGTGCGTCTGGCCTCCGACGCTGTATATGCCCGCTCCGGCGTCGACCGCATCATCTTCCTTAACGACCTGCGCTTTACCCCCATGCTGCGTGGCGGCAAGAGTGTGATTCGCGTGGTATCGAACAAGCCGGTGCGCGAACCGTACCTGAACTTTATCGTCGAGCTGGCTCGCCCCAACGGTCAGCTGTACCGCGAATACACGGTGCTGCTCGATCCGCCCAATGCCTCTGCCTATAACAGCGTGGCCAGCACACCGGCTGCCAGCTCGGTGGCGCAGGACAAACCGCGCGTCGCCGCTGCTGCCCCCGCTAAGCCGAAAAAAGCGCCGCCGGCCAAGCTCGGCAAGCGGTATGTGGTGGCCGGCGGTGACAGCCTGTGGACCATCGCCGCGCGCCTGCGCGCCCAAGGCAGCACCGCCTCGCAACAGCAGTTGATGGACGATATCCATGCCCTGAACCCGCAGGCATTTGCCGGCGACGATATAAGCCGCCTGCAGGTAGGCGCCAACCTGTTGCTGCCCGACGCCGCTCCGGTGGCCGCAGCGCCGCCCGAAGCCGCAGAGCCGCCACCGACCCTCAGCGTGGTCGACGACGAGGCGCCAGCGCCAACACCGGCGCCTAACGCACCGCTGGACCCGCAAGCGGAAATGATCGTGCAGATGCAGCGCCGTCTGGACAACGAACTGGCCGCGCACGCCGACGAAAACACCAAGCTGCAACAGTCCCTGGCCGACCTGCAGGTGCAGGTGCAACAGCTGATGGAGCAGTCCGCCGCCAAAGACCAACAGTTGGCCGACCTCAAGGCCCAGCTCAATCGGCAACCGCCTGCCGCAGCCGATGCCGGCGCCGTGCCCACCGACAGCACGGCGGCGCTGCCAGCGCCAGCCCCGGCGGCCAAGCCGGCGGAAAGCAACAACTGGTACGAGATTGCCTTGGGCCTGGGCGGCGTGGTGCTGCTGGGCCTGCTCGGCGCGTTGTTCCTGCGCCGCAAGCGCGAAGAACCCGAACCCTCGCCGGTTGTAGTCGTGACCCCAGCCGCCACGGTTGCCGAGGTGGACGATGATTTCGAGCTGGACGATATGGTCACCCCGGCCCCGGCGGTAGCGCCGGTCGCCGCCGCGCCGCGGGTGCAGGCTGTCGTTCCCGAGGCGCGCCCGACCAACCCCAGCGACACCCTGGACGGCGCCAACATTTATATCGCCTACGGTCGCTTCAGCGAGGCCGCCGGCAGCCTGCGCCGGGCCTTGGACGCCGAACCACAGCGCACCGATATCCGCTTCCGCTTGCTTGAAGTGCTGGCCCAGCTGGGCGATGCCCGTGGCTTTGCCCAAGAGGAAGAAATCCTCCTCGACGGCGGTTATGCCGACGCGCCGATCAGCCAGCTCAAGGCCCGCTATCCTGACCTGTTCAGCCGTCCGCAGCCCGAACCGGCGCAATTCGAAGTGCTCGATGACGTGGTGCTGGAACTCGATGACCCGCAGCCGCAGGCCACTGCCGCGGCGGCCGAAGACGACCAGTTCAACCTTGACGATTTCTCCCTGGACCCCGACTGGGACCTGATCAGCCCGTTCTCGGCCAATGCGCGCAACAAGGCCGAGGCCGCCAAAGCCGGCAATGAACCACCGGCCGTTGACCTGGGCGCCGGCATGGACGTACGCAGCCCGTTCCCGGGCGAAGCCATGGTGGTGGAAGAAACCCAGGACGAAGGCTGGTTTGGCGAGGGCCTGGATGACGATGCCTACCTCAGCCAACCGCTGGAAGAAGAGCTCGACCATCTGCAAGCGCGCAACGACAACCTGGCCAAGTTCAACCAGGCCCTGGCGTTTATCGAGCAAGGCCACCTGGAAAGTGCCTGCGATATCCTCAACGAGCTGATCAATGAGGGCGATGAAGAGCAGAAGCGCGAGGCCTCGAAGCTGCTCGCCAAAATCGCTTGAGCCACCGTTGATTCAGAGCCCGCGAACCGAGAGGTCACGCGGGCTTTTTCATGGCGCCATGAAAAGCCGGTGCGCGGAGCGCACCCTACGGTACCGAGACATGGCAAAAAACCTGGGTTTCGCCGAAATCGGGGGGTGCGGTCCGCGCCCCCAGCG
>JBCECW010000628.1:0-2685 GCA_039207785.1 Pseudomonas sp.
CTGGGACAACGTGTTCGAGCACTTCCTGGCTGAATATAAAGCCGGGCGCACGCCTAACCCGGACATCCTCTGCAACCGCGAAATCAAGTTCAAAGCCTTCTTGGACTACGCCCTGATGCTTGGCGCCGACCTGATCGCCACCGGCCACTATGTGCGCCGCCGTGATATCGACGGCCGTACCGAGCTGCTCAAGGGCCTGGACCCGAACAAGGACCAGAGCTATTTCCTCCACGCCGTGGGCGGCGAACAGCTGGCCAAAACCCTGTTCCCGGTGGGCGAGCTGGAAAAACCAGAAGTACGCGCCATCGCGGAAAAACATCAGTTGGCTACCGCGAAGAAAAAAGACTCCACCGGCATCTGCTTTATTGGTGAACGCCGCTTCAGCGACTTCCTCAAGCAGTACCTGCCGGCACAGCCCGGCAATATCGAAACCACCGAAGGTGAAGTGATCGGCCGCCACCATGGACTGATGTACCACACCATCGGCCAGCGCCAGGGCCTGGGCATCGGCGGTTTGAAAGACGCCGGCGAAGAGCCGTGGTACGTGCTGATCAAAGACCTCGAGCGCAATGTGCTGGTGGTTGGTCAGGGCAACGAACACCCGTGGCTGTTCTCCAGCGCCCTGCTCTGCTCGGAAATCTACTGGGTCAACCCCATCGACCTCAGCAGCCCGCGCGCCCTCACCGCCAAAGTGCGCTATCGCCAAGGCGACCAGGCCTGCACCCTGGAAAAAACCGCCAACGGCTACCGCGCCAGTTTTGCCATGCCACAGCGCGCGGTAACCCCCGGCCAGTCCGTAGTGTTCTACGACGGCGAAATCTGCCTGGGCGGCGGCGTAATAGAAGTAGCAGAACCCTGGAGCAGCAAGGAAAAGCGCGCATGACGCCAACTCAGGAACAACTGGTAGCGCTTGGCGGCGTGTTTGAAGCGGCTTTTCTGGTGGACCAGGTGGCCCGCACCGGGCAGATCAACGAAGGCGCGCTGAGCTGCATGCTCGGCAGCCTGATGGTGCGCGACCCGAAAACCACCCTGGATGTCTACGGCGGCGACGATATCAACCTGCGCAACGGCTACCGTGCCCTGCTCAGCGCCCTGGAACGCGACCCCACCACCCTGCAACGCGAGCCACTGCGCTACGCCCTTGCCCTGCTGGGCCTGGAGCGCAAGCTGGCCAAGCGCGACGATATGCTGCAAACCATCGGCAAGCGCCTGGACCAGATCCAGAACCAGGTGCAGCACTTTGGCCTGACCCACGAAAACGTGATTGCTGCCAGCGGCGGCCTGTACCAGGACACCCTCAGCACCTTCCGCCAGCGCATCCAGGTGCACGGCGATATGCGCAACCTGCAGCAACCGAGCAATGCCGCGAAAATCCGCGCCCTGCTGCTCGCCGGCATTCGCTCCGCACGCCTGTGGCGCCAACTGGGCGGCCATCGCTGGCAACTGGTGCTTAACCGTCGCAAGTTGCTGAAAGACCTTTACCCATTGGTCCGCAACTAACAAAGCCCACGCAATTCCCGTAGGAGCGGTTGGGCGGCATTCCGATTGGCCGCGAAGCGTTTAAAGATCAAGGGCTTCGCGGCCAAGGCCGCTCCTACAGAAATGGCGCCGTCCAAGCCATTGCGCGTCCCCCCCTAGGAAAAACCCGACAGACCCACTCGCTCAGCGCGGGCCAGGCGAGGCTTTTCTATGTATAATTCGCGCCCCTTTTCGTCGCCCGACTGTCCGAGAACGCCCCATGCAGCTCTCCTCGCTCACCGCGGTATCCCCCGTTGATGGCCGTTACGCCAGCAAAACCAGCGCTTTGCGCCCAATCTTCAGCGAATACGGCCTGGTCCGTTTCCGCGTCATGGTCGAGGTTCGCTGGTTGCAGCGCCTGGCCGCCCACACCGGCATTCCGGAAGTGGCCCCCTTCTCGGCCGAAGCCAATGCCCTGCTCAATGAGCTGGCGGAAAACTTCCAGGTTGAATACGCCGAGCGCGTGAAAGAAATTGAGCGCACCACCAACCACGACGTCAAAGCCGTGGAATACCTGCTTAAAGAACAAGCCGCCAAGCTGCCTGAACTGGCCGCCGTCAGCGAGTTCATCCACTTCGCCTGCACCAGTGAGGACATCAACAACCTGTCCCACGCCCTGATGCTGCGCGAAGGCCGCGACACCGTGCTGTTGCCGCTGATGCAGCAACTGGCCAATGCCGTTCGCGAACTGGCCCACCGTTTCGCCGACGTGCCGATGCTGTCGCGCACCCACGGCCAACCCGCTTCGCCCACCACCCTGGGCAAGGAAATGGCTAACGTCGTGTACCGCCTGGAGCGCCAGATCGCGCAAGTGGCCGCCGTGCCGCTGCTGGGCAAAATCAACGGCGCCGTGGGCAACTACAACGCCCACCTGTCGGCCTACCCGGGTGTCGACTGGGAAGCCAACGCCAAGGCCTTTATCGAAGGCGAGCTGGGCCTGGCCTTCAACCCCTACACCACCCAGATCGAGCCGCACGACTATATCGCCGAGCTGTTCGACGCCGTGGCGCGCTTCAACACCATCCTGATCGACTTCGATCGCGATATCTGGGGCTATATCTCCCTGGGCTATTTCAAGCAGCGCACCATTGCTGGCGAAATCGGTTCCTCAACCATGCCGCACAAGGTCAACCCGATCGACTTCGAGAACTCCGAAGGCAACCTGGG
>JBCECW010000629.1:0-2679 GCA_039207785.1 Pseudomonas sp.
TTCCACCTGTTCGGCGTGCACATCGACACCGAATGGCGCTCGGACTGGAAGTGGGATCGCGTCTCGCCGCACATCGACCTGACGGGCAAACGCGTCCTCGATGTCGGCTGCGGCAACGGCTACTACCAGTGGCGCATGTTGGGCGCTGGCGCTGACAGCGTGATTGGTATCGACCCCAACTGGCTGTTCTTCTGCCAGTTCCAGGCGGTGCAGCGCTACCTGCCGAATCTGCGCGCCTGGCACCTGCCGTTTGCCCTGGAAGATTTGCCGGCGGGGCTGGAAGGCTTCGACACGGTGTTTTCCATGGGCGTGTTCTATCACCGCCGCTCGCCCATCGAGCACCTGCTGGCGCTCAAGGACTGCCTGGTCAAAGGCGGCGAACTGGTGCTGGAAACCCTGGTGATCGAAGGCGACGTCAATCAGGTACTGGTGCCTGAAGACCGCTATGCGCAAATGCGCAATGTGTGGTTTTTGCCCTCGGTGCCGGCGCTGGAGTTGTGGCTACGCCGCGCCGGCTTTAGCGAGGTGCGCTGTGTGGATGTCAGCGTGACCAGCGTGGACGAACAGCGCAGTACGGAATGGATGCGCTACCAGTCGCTAAGCCACTTCCTCGATCCGGATGACCACAGCAAGACCGTGGAAGGCCTTCCCGCGCCGATGCGGGCGGTAATCACCGCCCGCAAATAAAACTGCGCCCTGTAGGGTGTGCTCCGCGCACCATTGCGTGTGCCCGGCAATCGCAACGGTGCGCAGAGCACACCCTACAAAAGCAATCAGCGATTCGCGGCGGCGATGATCAGCTGTTTCATCTCTGAGACGGCAGATTTAAAGCCCACAAACAACGCATGCGCGACCAGCGCATGGCCGATATTCAGTTCGTTGACGCCCTTGATCGCCGCCACCGCTTCCACGTTGTGGTAGTGCAGGCCATGGCCGGCGTTGACGATCAGGCCCTGGGCCAAGCCAAAAGCCACGCCGTCGGCAATGCGCTTGAGTTCATCGGCGGTTTCGCTCGGCGTATGGGCGTCGGCGTAACGGCCGGTGTGCAGCTCGATAGCCGGCGCTCCAACGCGACGCGAGGCTTCGATCTGGCGCTCATCGGCGTCGATAAACAACGATACCTCGCAGCCCAGGCGCGCCAGACGCTCCACCGCCGTCTTGATTCGCGCTTCCTGGCCGGCCACATCCAGGCCACCTTCGGTGGTCAGCTCCTGGCGGGTTTCCGGCACCAGGCAGATATGCGCGGGGCGAATGCGCTCGGCGAAGCTGAGCATTTCTTCGGTCACGCCCATTTCAAAATTCATCCGCGTTTGCAGCACGTCCTTGAGCAGCAGCACGTCGCGCTCCTGGATATGCCGGCGGTCTTCACGCAGGTGCACGGTGATGCCGTCGGCGCCGGCTTCTTCGGCGTCCAGCGCGGCTTTCACCGGGTCGGGGTAGCGAGTGCCACGGGCCTGACGCAGGGTGGCGACATGGTCGATATTCACGCCCAACAGAATGCGATTGGCGTCAGTCACGGGGTGGCTCCTTCAAGGTCATAAACAGTTCACGGCTAACCAGCGGTCGGCCGCCTAAATGGGGGGCAAGGGCCTGGCGCATCAAGCGTTTGGCCGCGGCCAGCGCGCCCGGCGCAGTCCAGTCGGCTTCGGCCATGGCCAGTAATTCAGCCCCCTGGAACAACCCGGGCTGTAGCAGGTGCACCGGCTCCAGGCCGGCGTCGGGCAGCAGGCGGTAAAGCTGGCCGACTACCACCGGCTGGCCATGCAGGTCCTCGGCAAGGGCAAAACCATACCCCAGCTCGTCCAGCAGGCGCCATTCGAATGCGCGCAACAGTGGCTCCAGCGCGCGGCCAGCGGCCAAGGCGTCGAGGGTAGCGGCGTAATGGTCGAACAAGACGGGATGGGGGTCTTCGGCTGGCAGCAGGCGCAGGATCAGCTCGTTGAGGTACAGGCCACTGAACAGCGCTTCGCCATGCAGCCAGCGGGGAATACCGGCGGCTTCTAGGCGGCCGACGTTTTTCAGCTCGCCGCGCCCACGAAACTCCACTTCCACCGGCACAAAGGGCCGCGCCAGAGTGCCGGCCTTGCCGCGAGCGCCGCGCAAAACCGCGCGCAGGCGGCCTTGTGGCGTAAGGAAATCGACCAGCGCGCTGCTTTCGCGGTAGGCCCGGCTATGCAGGATAAAAGCCGGCTGCGCGCTGGTGTGCATGAAGGACTCTGGGCTTAGAGGTCGGCGTAGCCTAGCGAGCGCAGGGCGCGTTCGTCGTCGGACCAGCCGCCCTTCACTTTGACCCAGAGATTGAGCATGACCTTGGAGTCGAACAGCACCTCCATGTCTTTGCGAGCATCCATGCCGATGCGTTTGATCCGCTCACCCTTGTCGCCAATGATGATTTTCTTCTGGCCGTCACGCTCTACCAGAATCAGGGCATGGATATGCAAGGTCTTGCCTTGCTGCTTGAACTCTTCGATCTCGACGGTGATCTGGTACGGCAGCTCGGCGCCCAGCTGGCGCATGATTTTTTCCCGTACCAGCTCGGCGGCCAGGAAGCGGCTGCTGCGGTCGGTGATCTGGTCTTCCGGGAAAAAGTGCTCGTTCTCTGGCAGGTGCTGGGCGATCAGCGCCTCGAGGGCGTCGAGGTTGTGCCCTTGCTGGGCAGAAATCGGCACCACCTCGGCG
>JBCECW010000630.1:0-2669 GCA_039207785.1 Pseudomonas sp.
CGTCAAACCCTATGTGCGTTGGATCTGGTTCGGCGGCTTGCTCACTGGTTTCGGTGGTTTGCTGGCCGCGCTGGACCGGCGCTACCGGGTCAAAGTCAAAACCCGAGTGCGTGAAGCCTTGGGCCTTGCTGGAGCTCAGGCATGAAGCGGGCGTTGTTGTTGCTGCCGCTGGCAGTCTTCCTGGTGGGTGCGGTGTTTCTCTATCGCGGCCTGTTTCTCGACCCCTCCGAGCTGCCGTCGGCGCTGATCGGCAAGCCGGTGCCGGAATTCTCCCTGCCGGCGGTGGAAGGGCAGAAGACCCTGACCCGTGCCGACCTGCTGGGCAAACCGGCGCTGCTTAACGTGTGGGCCACCTGGTGCATTTCCTGCCGGGTCGAACACCCGGTGCTGAACAAGCTGGCCCAGCAGGGCGTGCGGGTGTATGGCGTCAACTACAAGGACGACAACGCCGCCGCGCTGAAATGGCTGAAGGAATTCCACAATCCCTACCAGCTGAATATCAACGACGCCGAAGGCAGCCTGGGCCTAAACCTGGGCGTGTACGGCGCGCCGGAAACCTTTCTGATCGACAGCAAAGGCATCATCCGCCACAAGTTTGTCGGCGTGATCGATGAGGTGGTCTGGCGTGAGCAGTTGGCCGGCCTGTACCAGGCCCTGGTCGACGAGGCCGGGCAATGAAGCGCTGGCTGGCGGGTGCCGCCCTGGCCTTGAGCCTGGCGGGGGTGGCCCAGGCCGCCATCGATACCTACGAGTTTGCCAACGAAGCCGAGCGCGAGCGCTTTCGCCAACTGACCCTGGAGCTGCGCTGCCCGAAATGCCAGAACCAGGATATCGCCGACTCCAATGCGCCGATTGCCGCCGACTTGCGTAAAGAGATCTACCGCATGTTGGGCGAGGGCAAGAGCAACGAGCAGATCGTCGACTTTATGGTCGACCGCTACGGCGAATTCGTGCGCTACAAGCCGGCCGTGACCGCGCGTACCTGGCTGCTCTGGTTTGGCCCCGCCGCCGCGCTGGGCACCGGTTTGCTGGTGATGGTGGTGATTGCCGTGCGCCGCCGCAAAGCGGTGGCTGGCCCGGACACCGGCCTGTCGAGCGATGAGCAGGCGCGTCTGGATGCGCTGCTCAAAGCCGATTCCTCTCCTTCTGTGCCTGCGGATAAATCTTCCCAATGATCGAATTCTGGCTTTCTGCCGGCCTGCTGTTGCTGGCGGCCTTGGCATTTCTGTTGATTCCGGTGTAGCGTGGCCGCCGTGCCCAGCGCGAAGAAGACCGCACCGCCCTGAACGTGGCCCTGTACCAGGAGCGCGTGGCCGAGCTGCAAGCCCAGCAGCAGGCCGGCACCCTCAGCGCCGAACAACTGCAAGCGGCCCAGGCCGAAGCCGCGCGTGAGCTGCTGGCCGATACCGAAGGCGCCGACGCGGGCCGCAGCGCACGGCTGGGCAAATGGCTGCCGCTGGCAGCTGCCGTGCTGGTGCCGGTACTGGCGCTGGGCATGTATTGGCATTGGGGCTCGCTGGACAAGGTGATCCTGGCCCAGGAATCCAGCCAGGCACCGCGCACCATCGAAGAGATGACCGCGCGCCTGGAACAGGCCGTCAAGGCCCAGCCAGACTCGGCCGAAGCCTGGTACTACCTCGGCCGTGCCTATATGAGCCAGGAACGCCCAGGCGATGGCGCCAGCGCATTCGAGCGGGCCATCGGTATTGCCGGTCGCCAGCCCGAGCTGCTTGGCCAACTGGCCCAGGCGCGTTACTTCGCCAACGACAAGAAATGGTCGGCGGATCTCCAGGCCCTCACCGATGAAGCCCTCAAGGGCAACCCCGAGGAAGTCACCAGCCTGGGCCTGCTGGGTATCGCCGCGTTCGAAGACAAACGCTTCCAGGACGCCGTGAGCTACTGGTCGCGTCTGGTGGCGCTGATGCCGGCCGATGACCCATCGCGCGCCGCCATCGAAGGCGGTATCGAGCGCGCCCGCAGCAATCTGCCGGCCGATCAGCAGGTGGCTGAGCAGCCAGCACCGAAAGCCGCCGAGAGCGGTGCGGTGTTGAAGGTGCATGTGCAGCTGGCGCCTGAGGTACAAGTCAAGGTGCAGCCTGGCGATAGCGTATTTGTCTTTGCCCGTGCCGCCTCCGGCCCGCCGATGCCGCTGGCGGTTAAACGCCTGACCGTGGCCGACCTGCCCGCCGATGTCAGCCTGGCCGACAGCGACGCGATGATGCCGCAACTGAAACTCTCCAACTTCCCTCAGGTCATACTGCAAGCTCGCATTTCGCGGGCAGGCAATGCCAAGGCTGGCGAGTGGATTGGTCGCAGTCAGCCGTTGGCCAGTAGCAGCCAGGATCAGCAGCAGCTGACCATCGACTCGGCAGACGGACAAGCGCAATGACAATTCAACTGGGTGGTAATGCAGCGCGTGGCGCTGCAGCGGTAGTGCTGGTGTTGTTGGCCGGTTGTAGCGTTCCACCGGTGTCCACTGAGACGCAGCCGCAGCCATTCCCGCTGCCACCCAGCACCACGCCAGACACACGCACCACCCAGCAACCGAAAAGCGCGCCGCTGCCTACCCAGGCCCCGGCCAGTACCCGCATGAAAGCCCACCCGCATTTCGCGCCGCCGCCTGGCGTCAGCAGCTCAACGTCATGGCCGGCACCATCGTGGTCTCCGGC
>JBCECW010000631.1:0-2666 GCA_039207785.1 Pseudomonas sp.
TCAGCAGGTCGGCCGGTTCTTCGCCCAGCGCGGCGCGAAAGCCGGCGCCGTCGGCCACGGTGCGCACCTGGAAGCCGGCGCGGCTCAGATAGGCTTCCAGCAGTTCGCGAATTTCCTGATCGTCATCCACCAGCAGGATGGATTTTCCGGTCTGGCTCAAGGGGCCGTCCTTTCTTTATTGTCGTTATGGTTTGACGAAAACTGCGTTGACCAATCGTTAGCGGGAAGCGGACTGCTGCTCCAACACTTGCTGCAAGGCCACACCGGCACCGGTCAGCCCTGGGTATTCGGCGGTCACCAGCCACACCGGTACATCAACCATGTACTTACTCATGGGCCCTTTCTCGGCAAAGCTTCGGGCAAAACCGCTGCGCAAGAATAGCTCGGTAAAACGCGGCACGATGCCGCCGACAATATACACACCGCCACGCCCGCCCAGGCTCAGGACGTTGTTGCCAGCCACGCGGCCTAGCCAACATGAGAACTGGTCGATCACCGCGCCGGCTACTTCATCACCTGCCAGCGCCGCTGCAGTAATTTCGGCAGGTGTTTTCAGCGTCTGCGCGTGGCCGTCCAATGCGCACAGGGCGCGATACAGCAGCAACAGACCGCCGCCGCTCAGCACGTCTTCGGCGCGCATATGGCCGTTCAGGCGATACAGCTCTTGCCACAGCTGGGCTTCGCGCGGGGTGCCAATCGGCAAGTCGACATGCCCGCCCTCCCCTGGCAACGCCTGCCAGCCGGTTTCCGCCGAGCCGATCAGGGTGCCAACGCCCAACCCGGTGCCCGGCCCCACCACCACACAGGGGCGATCCGCTTCGGCGGTACCGGGGCACACTTGCACACGCTCATGCGCCTGCAGGCGAGTCATGCCCAGGGCCATGGCCGAGAAGTCGTTGATCAGCAGCAGCTCATCCACCTGCAGATCACGGCAGAATGCCGAGCGACTCAGGCGCCAGTGGTTATTGGTGAAGACAAACAGATCGCCGCTGACCGGCCCCGCGCAGGCCAGGCACACCGCGTGCACCGCGCCGACGGCCAGGTCCTGGCCTTCGAGGTAAGCGATGATGGCTTGCTCCACGCCGGGAAAGTCGGCGGTGGCCAATACCTGCACCGCTTCCAGCTGGTTGTCGCGCCACAAGGCAAAACGCGCATTGGTGCCGCCGATATCGCCGACCAGGGCTAACTTCATTTCAATCCTTCCAAACTGCTAGTAAAGGCACTGGCGCCCTGCTCGGCGGTGCTGAACGCGGCGCGCATAAAGGCAAACAGTTCACGCCCGGTACCGAAGGCCTCGGGCAGGCCTTTGGCGTTTTCACGGGTGGCCAGTTCGGCCGCATCCACCAGAACCCGTAACTCGCCCTTGGTTCCATCGACGCGCACGATATCGCCATCGCGCACACGGGCCAGCGGGCCGCCATCGAAGGCTTCCGGGCAGACATGAATGGCGGCCGGGATCTTACCCGAGGCGCCCGACATCCGGCCATCGGTGACCAATGCCACCTTGAAACCACGGTCCTGCAGCACGCCGAGAAACGGCGTCAGCTTGTGCAGCTCAGGCATGCCATTGCTGCGTGGGCCCTGGAAGCGCACCACGGCAACAAAATCGCGCTCCAGCTCGCCGGCCTGGAAGGCATCGGCCAATTCCTGCTGGTCGTGGAACACCCGCGCCGGGGCTTCGACAATCTGGTGCTCCAGCGCCACAGCGGACACTTTCATGACCCCGCGACCGAGGTTGCCATCCATCACGCGCAAGCCGCCCTCGGGGGAAAACGGGTTGGCCAGCGGACGCAGGATGCTTTCGTCGAGGCTCTTGGTTGGGCCATCACGCCACACCAATTTGCCGTCATCGAGAAATGGCTCCTGGGTGTAACGGCGCAGGCCTTTGCCGACCACGGTGTGCACGTCTTCATGCAGCAGGCCGCCATCGAGCAGCTCGCGAATCAGAAAGGCCATGCCACCAGCGGCCTGGAAGTGGTTGATATCGGATTTGCCGTTCGGGTAGACGTGGGCCATGGTCGGCACCACTTCGGACAGGTCGGCCATGTCCTGCCAGGTCAGCAGGATACCGGCCGAGCGGGCAATTGCCGGCATATGCAGGGTGTGGTTGCTGGAGCCGCCGGTGGCGTGCAGCGCGACGATGGAGTTGACCAGCACTTTTTCATCCACCAGCTCGCCGAGCATCACGCGGTTGCCGGCCTGGGCGGTCAGGCGTGTGACCTGCTGCGCCGCCGCTACGGTCAGGGCATCGCGCAGCGGCGTGTAGGGGTTAACAAACGAGGCGCCGGGCAGGTGCAGGCCCATCACTTCCATCAGCAACTGATTGGTGTTGGCGGTGCCGTAGAAGGTGCAGGTGCCGGGGCCGTGGTAGGCCTTCATTTCCGACTCCAGCAGCTCGTCACGGGTGGCTTTGCCTTCGGCGTAGCGCTGGCGGACTTCGGCTTTTTCCTTGTTGGACGAGCCGGTGGTCATCGGCCCGCCGGGCACAAACAGAATTGGCAAATGGCCAAAACGCAGGGCGCCCATCATCAGGCCCGGCACGATCTTGTCGCAGATACCCAGGCACAACGCGGCGTCGAACATATTGTGCGAGAGCGCCACGGCGGTGGACATGGCGATGGTTTCGCGACTGGCAATGCCGATTTCCATCCCCGGCTCGCCCTGGG
>JBCECW010000632.1:0-2651 GCA_039207785.1 Pseudomonas sp.
CGGGGCCTGCTGGCCGAGTGGTATGCCCCGGAGCAGCTGGACGACGAAGTCGGCAACTGGACCGCCAACCTGCTGCTGAACAGCCCCCAGGCCATGCAAGCCAGCAAGCAACTGATGCAGGAAGTCGGCAGCGGCGAGCTAACCCCAGCCCTGCGCCGCTACACCGAAAACGCCATCGCCCGGATCCGCGTCAGTGCCGAGGGCCAGGAAGGCCTGCGTGCCTTTCTCGATAAACGCAAACCGGCCTGGCAGGAGCCACAGTCATGATCGACCGTCTGTTAGTTGCCAACCGTGGCGAAATCGCCTGCCGGGTGATGCGCACGGCCAAGGCCATGGGCCTGGGCACGGTCGCCGTGCACAGTGCCATCGACCGCAACGCCCGCCATGTGCGCGAGGCCGATATCGCCGTCGACCTCGGTGGCGCCAAGCCGGCCGACAGCTACCTGCTGGTGGACAAGCTGATCGCCGCCGCCCAGGCCAGCGGCGCCCAGGCTATCCACCCGGGTTATGGCTTTCTCTCGGAAAACGCCGGTTTTGCCCGCGCCATCGAGGCCGCCGGGCTGATCTTTCTCGGCCCACCCGCCGCCGCCATCGACGCCATGGGCAGCAAATCCGCCGCCAAGGCGCTGATGGAACAGGCTGGCGTGCCCCTGGTGCCTGGCTACCACGGCGAAGCGCAGGATATTGAAACCTTCCGCAGCGCCGCCCAGCGCATCGGCTACCCGGTGCTGCTCAAGGCCACGGCCGGTGGCGGTGGCAAAGGCATGAAGGTGGTGGAACAGGAAAGCGAACTGGCCGAAGCCTTGGCATCGGCGCAGCGCGAGGCCCTGTCATCGTTTGGCAATAGCCAGATGCTGGTGGAAAAGTACGTGCTCAAGCCACGTCACGTGGAGATCCAGGTATTTGCCGACCAGCATGGCAACTGCCTGTACCTCAACGAGCGCGACTGCTCGATCCAGCGCCGCCACCAGAAAGTGGTCGAAGAGGCCCCCGCCCCCGGCTTGAGTGCCGAGCTGCGTAAAGCCATGGGCGAAGCAGCGGTCAAAGCGGCGCAGGCCATCGGTTATGTCGGCGCCGGCACTGTGGAGTTTTTGCTCGATGCCCGCGGCGACTTCTTCTTCATGGAGATGAACACCCGCCTGCAAGTGGAGCACCCGGTAACCGAGGCCATTACCGGCCTGGATCTGGTGGCCTGGCAGATCCGTATCGCCCGTGGCGAAGCCTTGCCCCTGACGCAAGACCAGGTGCCGCTGCTGGGCCACGCCATCGAAGTGCGGCTATATGCCGAAGACCCGCAAAACGACTTTCTCCCCGCCACCGGCACCTTGCAGCTCTACCGCGAAGCCGCACCGGGCGAAGGCCGCCGGGTGGACAGTGGCGTGGCCGAGGGCGATACGGTGTCGCCCTTCTACGACCCGATGCTGGGCAAGCTGATTGCCTGGGGCCGTGACCGCGAAGAAGCACGCCTGTGCTTGCTGGCCATGCTCGATGAATTTGCCGTGGGCGGGGTAAAAACCAACCTGGCCTTTCTACAGCGCATCCTCGCCCACCCGGCCTTTGCCGCTGCCGAGCTGGATACCGGCTTTATTCCGCGCTACCACGAGCAGTTGCTGCCAGCGCCCAGCGCCCTGCCCCCCGCATTCTGGCAATTGGCCGCCCGCGCCTGGCAACTGACGCAAACCACTGCGCCACGCGACGATGATCGCCACGCACCGTGGGCCAGCAGCAGCGGCTGGCGCGCCGGCCTGCCCAGCGAAACCGATCTGCACCTGGTTAGTGGCGCTGAACAGCAGGTGGTGCGCCTGCGCGGTGAAGACGCTACGGTGCAGCGCCATGGCGATTATCTACGAGTGGATAACGACGGCGTACGTCGCCAGCATCTGGCCATTCGCCAAGGTGCCAGCCTGTATTTGCAATGGGATAACGAACTGCATGCCGTGCAACTGTTCGACCCGATTGCCGTCGCCCAGGCCAGCCATCAACAACACGGCGGGCTGACGGCGCCCATGAACGGCAGTATCGTGCGCGTGCTGGTCGAGCCGGGCCAGGATGTAACAGCCGGCACCGCCCTGGTGGTGCTGGAAGCGATGAAAATGGAACACAGCATTCGCGCGCCACAAGACGGCACCGTGCAAGCGCTGTATTGCGCCGAGGGCGAGATGGTCAGCGAGGGCGCCGTGTTGGTCGCGCTCGAATAATTCGATTGATCTGGAGAAAGGTATGAACCTGCCCACCCACGTCCGCCTGGTCGAAGTCGGCCCCCGTGATGGTTTGCAGAATGAAAAACAGGCCATCAGCGTCGAGGCCAAGGTGCGCCTGGTGGACCAGCTGTCCGCCGCCGGCCTGGGTTATATCGAAGTTGGCAGTTTTGTCTCGCCCAAATGGGTGCCGCAAATGGCCGGTTCGGCTGAGGTATTTGCCCATATCCAGCGCCGACCTGGCGTCACCTACGGCGCCCTGACGCCTAACCTGAAAGGCCTGGAAGCCGCCATCGAAGCCGGTGTAACGGAAGTGGCGGTATTTGCCGCGGCGTCCGAAGCCTTTTCGCAGAAAAACATCAACTGCTCCATCGCCGACAGCCTGGCCCGTTTCGAGCCGGTAATGGCGCTGGCCCGTCAGCACCAGATCACCGTGCGCGGCTATGTATCGTG
>JBCECW010000633.1:0-832 GCA_039207785.1 Pseudomonas sp.
GGCTCAGGGTCTCCACCCGGCCCTGCACATGCGGGGCGATCTGCATCAGGTACTCGGGGTTCAGCGCCCACTTCTGCACCTGGACGGCGAAATCCTCGACGCTCAGCTCGCGAATCCACTGGCCGTTCAGCCAGGAGAGTTTTTCCAGGTCGAAGATCGGCCCGCCCAGCGACACGCGCTGGATGTCGAAATGCTCGACCATCTCGTCCAGGGTGAATTTCTCGCGTTCGTCCGGCATCGACCAGCCCATACGACCCAGGTAGTTGAGCATCGCTTGCGGCAGATAGCCCATACGCTCGTAGAAGGTGATCGAGGTGGGGTTCTTGCGCTTGGACAGCTTGCTCTTGTCCGGGTTACGCAGCAGCGGCATGTAGCACAGCTGCGGCTGTTCCCAGCCGAAGTATTCGTAGAGCTTGATCAGCTTGGGCGCCGACGGCAGCCATTCTTCGCCGCGCAGCACGTGGGTGATGCCCATCAGGTGGTCATCGACCACGTTGGCCAGGAAGTAGGTGGGCAGGCCGTCGGTTTTCATCAGGACTTGCATGTCCATGCGGTCCCACGGGATTTCCACGGTGCCGCGCAGCATATCCGGCACGGCGCAGACGCCCTCGGTGGGCATCTTCATCCGCGTTACGTGCGGCTCGCCGGCGGCGATACGCTGGCTGACTTCGGCAGCCGACAGGTGCATGCACAGGCCGTCGTAGCGTGGGGTTTCTTTCTTTTCGGTTTGCTCGGCGCGCAGCTTGTCCAGGCGCTCGGCGGTGCAGAAGCAGTGGAAGGCATGGCCTTTTTCCACCAGTTCGGCGTTGTATTTCTGGTAGATCGGGCCGCG
>JBCECW010000633.1:842-2645 GCA_039207785.1 Pseudomonas sp.
CGTCCGGGCCTTCGCTCCATTCGATGCCCAGCCAGCGCAGGGCGTCGTAGATCTGCTGTTCCGACTCACGGGTGGAGCGCAGCTGGTCGGTGTCTTCGATACGCAGAATGAACTCACCACCGTGCTGACGGGCAAAGCACAGGTTGAACAGGGCGATATACGCGGTGCCAACGTGGGGGTCGCCGGTGGGCGATGGTGCGATACGGGTGCGTACTTTAGTCATGGACAGTCTCGAATCAGCAGATCAATTAATAAGGCACTTCGCGGCAGGCGCTTCAGCACAAGCAAGGCGCGCCTGCGTACGGCAATTCAGAAAGTGGGCGGCAATGTTACCAGCCGCACCACGGAAGGCTCCAGCAAACCGCCCTCTTCCAGACGCAGGCTGCGCATCAGAAAGTCGAGAAAGGCTTTGACCTTCATCGCCTGGAAGCGCCGCGACGGGTAAACCGCATACACCTCGCCCACCGGCAGGCGCACTTCGGGCAGCAGTTCCACCAGTTGGCCGCGTACCACCTGGTCTTCACTGAGCATAAAGGGCAAGGCCGCAATACCGGCGCCGGACAGTGCTGCCTCGCGGGCAAAGGTCAGGTTGTTGCACGACAGCACGCGCTGGCAGGGAATGTTCTCGCCCAGCAGTGGCCAATAACGGATGGAGTCCTGGGGCAACAGGATAGCCCGGTGGTTAGCCAGGTCGCCCACCACCTTCGGCGTGCCATGGGCGGCCAGGTACACCGGGCTGGCGCACAGGCGACGACCACTGGAAAACAGCTTGCGGGCGATCAGGGTGGAGTCCTGCGGCTGGCCGATCAGGATGGCGATATCCACACCCTCCTCCAGCGGGTCGACGTGCCGCGAGGTGATTTCCACCTCGGCGGTAATCTGCGGGTACTGCAACATAAAGGCGCCCAGCACCCGACCGAGAAACAGTTGGCCAAACTCGATCGGCGCGGTAATGCGCAGCAAACCCGAGGGCTCCTGCTGCAATTGCATCACCGCCTGCTCGGCCTCGGCGAAGTCGAGCATGATCTGCCGGCAGCGCTCGTAGTAGGCCTGGCCCACTTCGGTCAGGCGCAATTTGCGCGTGGTGCGGTTTAACAACCGCACGCCCAGGCGCTCTTCCAGCAAGGCGATACGCCGGCTGACCGTGGACTTTTGCATCGCCAGCGCCTGCGCCGCCTGGGTGAAACTGTGGCATTCCACGACGCGGGTAAAGATCAGCGCATCATCCAGCCCCATTATTGTTCCCCATAAGCAACAAAGTTTCTGAATTGTATCGGCTACTTACCTGCAGGGAACACTGTTAGATTCGCTTACACTTTTGCCCGCCTTTCGGGCACCTGCCTACGAGCTGCCCCATGCCTGCCAAATTGCAACGCCGCCTCTTCGTTTTTATTGCCCTTGTCGTGATCGTCGCGGGCGCCTTTTTTGCGCAATGGTTTTTTGTCGGCCGCTTTCTGGAAACCACCGACAACGCCTATGTACAGGGCGAAATCACCCGCGTATCCAGCCAGTTGAGTGCACGTATCGACCAGGTGCTGGTGCACGACAACCAGCACGTGGAAAAAGGCGAGCTATTGGTGGTGCTCGACGCCGCCGACTTCCGCATTGCCGTGGAACGCGCCGAAGCCACCCTGGCCACCCGTGAAGCCGAACTGGCGCAATCGAAAAGCAAGCTGACCCAGCAAGACAGCATGATTGCCGCCAGTGCCGCCGACGTCAGCTCGTCGGAAGCCAACCTGGGCCGCGTGCAAATCGACCTGTCGCGCGCACAAACCCTGCGCAAACCCGGCTATGTGTCGGAAG
>JBCECW010000634.1:0-2643 GCA_039207785.1 Pseudomonas sp.
CCATGTGCGGAACGCTTCGGCGCGGACTGTCACGTAGCCTTCGCGCACCAGAAAGTCGGCGAAGTGCGGGCGGGCCGCGGCGTTGCCGCTGTCGCCCAGTTCCTGCTGAATGGCGCGGGCGCCATCGAGGGCGCCCGGCATGCGGTTGAGGGCCAGGCGGCGGTCGATCTCTTCGGCGCGTAGCCAGCGGCCGCTGTGCAGGTCGGCAATCGCCTGTACCAGCGCGGGCGCGTTGGTGGCAAAGCCGTAGCCCAGCACGTGAATGGTGGCGCCGCCCCAGGTGCAAGAAAGCTCGACGCCGTTGACCAGTTGCATATCCAGTTCGGTGGCGGTGGCGCGAGCTTCGGCCAGGCCTTCGAGGGTGTCGTGATCGGTCAGGGCCAGCATGCGCACGCCGCGCTCGTGGGCGCGGGCGACCACCACGGCGGGCGCAAGGGCGCCGTCGGAAGCGGTGCTATGGCAGTGCAGGTCTACGGTCATCAACGGCTTGGCTCTCGATTTGTGCTGTTTGTTTGCAGTAGATAGCAACATGGACAAACAGTTGGTACGAAAAAGTTAGGGATACAGTTAGCGCTGTGCCTAGCTCTCTGGAAGAGGGCTGTTATTATGCCGGCACATCCAGCTTCTGGCTTGCCACCGTGAAACAATTCCTCGACTTCATCCCGCTTATCCTGTTTTTCATCGTTTTCAAAATTGAACCGCGCGCCGTCGAACTCTTCGGCCATACCTACATGCTAGGCGGTATTTTCAGCGCCACCGCCATGTTGATCGCCAGTTCCATCCTGGTGTACGGCATTTTCTTTATCGTGCAAAAGCGTTTGGAAAAGAGCCAATGGCTGACGCTGATCGCCTGCCTGGTGTTCGGTAGCCTGACGCTGGCCTTTCACAGCGAAACCTTCCTGAAGTGGAAAGCGCCGGTGGTCAGCTGGCTGTTTGCCCTGGCGTTTTTGGGCAGCCACTTTATCGGTGACAAGCCGCTGATCCAGCGCATGATGGGCCACGCCGTAAGCCTGCCCGAGCCGATCTGGGTAAAGCTGAACATTGCCTGGATCGTGTTTTTTATCGTCAGCGGCGCGGCCAACCTGTTTGTGGCCTTTACCTTCCAGAGCATCTGGGTGGACTTCAAGGTATTCGGCAGCCTGGGCATGACCCTGCTGTTTCTGATCGGCCAGGGCATTTTCCTGGCCAAGCATATTCATGATGTGGACGCGGACCCGTCCGCTGCCCCAAAGACTGTCCCCTCCGACACTAAGGACTGACATGCTCTACGCCATTATCGCCACCGACGCCCCCAATTCCCTCGAAGGCCGCCTTGCCGTGCGCCCGGCCCACCTGGCCCGCATCGAGCAGTTGAAAAGCGAAGGCCGCCTGGTACTCGCCGGCCCGCACCCGGCCGTGGACAGCAATGACCCCGGCGCCGCCGGCTTTACCGGCAGCCTGATCGTCGCCGAATTCGAGTCGCTGACCGCCGCGCAAACCTGGGCCGATGCCGATCCGTTCCGCACCACGGGCGTATACGCCAACGTGGTGGTCAAGCCGTTCAAACAGGTACTGCCATAAGCCGTTAACTGCAGCTGCGGATAAGGAACATCGATGCGCCAAGGTCCACTGTCCCTGTTAATTGCTGCATCGGTGTTGCTGGCTGCCAGCGCCTACGCCGAAGAAACCCCGCCGGTTGCTCCGGCGCCTGCGGTAACCAGCGCCGAGCAGGCGCAGCTCGATAGCCTGGAACAGCGCCTGGCCGAAAGCGAACGCCAACGCGCCGAACTCGGTGCCCAGCTGCAAAGCAGCACCGAGGTGCGGGAAAACGCCGTGATCGGCCGCCTGCGCCAGGAAAACCAGCGGCTCAAGCTGCAGCTCAAGGAAGCCCAGGCCAGCCAGCAACCGCCGCTGTTAAGCGAGCAACAAAGCTGGTTTGCCGTTGGCGGTGCGGTCACCCTGGTGGCCTTGCTCTGCGGGGCACTCCTACGCGGCGGGCGTAAAAACCGTCGTGAATGGGCTTAACTTTTACTCACCTGCATGGCGAACCAGACCAGCCCTATGTCCACACTCCTGCTGATCGACGATGACGTGGAACTGTGCGAACTGCTCAGCAGTTGGCTAAGCCAGGAAGGCTTTTATGTGCGCGCCTGCCACGATGGCCGCAGTGCCCGGGCGGCGTTGGCCAGCGAGTCGCCAGCGGCTGTGGTGCTGGATGTGATGCTGCCCGACGGCAGCGGCCTGGAACTGCTCAAACAGTTGCGCAGCGACCACCCCGACCTGCCTGTGCTGATGCTCTCGGCCCGTGGTGAGCCGCTGGACCGTATTCTCGGCCTGGAGCTGGGCGCCGACGACTACCTGGCCAAACCCTGCGACCCCCGCGAACTCACCGCCCGCCTGCGCGCCGTGCTGCGCCGCAGTGTGCCGGTGGCCACGCCGAGCCAGGTGGAGCTGGGTGATTTGGCGTTTAGCCCGATCCGGGGCTCGGTGACCATCGCTGGCCTGGACGTGGTGCTGACCGTCTCCGAAAGCCGTCTGCTCGAAGCCCTGCTGCGCCAGCCGGGCGAGCCGGTGGACAAACAGGAACTGGCGCAGCTTGCGCTGGGCAGAAAGCTGACCCTGTACGACCGCAGCCTGGACATGCACGTCAGCAACCTGCGCAAA
>JBCECW010000635.1:0-2629 GCA_039207785.1 Pseudomonas sp.
CTTTCAGCTTACGGTACATGTCGCGACCCAGCGGGTTCTTCGGCAGCATGCCTTTAACCGCGGTCTCGATCACACGCTCAGGCGCCTTGGCGATCAGCTTTTCGAAGTTGATCGACTTGATGCCACCCGGGAAACCGGAGTGCGAGTAGTACATTTTGTCGGTGGTTTTAGCGCCGGTCACACGTACTTGCTCAGCGTTGATAACGACGATGTAGTCGCCAGTGTCAACGTGAGGGGTGTATTCAGCTTTGTGCTTGCCACGCAGACGGCTAGCGATTTCTGTGGCCAGACGACCCAGAGTCTGACCTGCAGCGTCGACGACAAACCAGTCGCGCTTAACAGTTTCCGGTTTAGCAGTAAAAGTTTTCATTCTTTAATAGCCTCAGGGGCCGCCCTGAAAATAAGACGGCGGATCTTACTGAATAGTGCGCGCTTTGACAAGCAAAGGCAGCCAGAGACGGACGCTATCGGGGGCTCGGGTCATCACGTCCGTACGGCAAGTTCGAGCAGGCTTGGCATCCCCCGCTCAAAACAGCTGCGGAATTATGCCGATTGCAGGAAAAATATCAACCTGATTTGATTGCACTTTTTGCACGAGGAGAAATTCATGCAGTTTCGTAAGCTCGGTCGCACCCAACTCGACGTCAGCGCTATCTGCCTGGGCACCATGACCTGGGGTGAACAGAACACCCAGGAACAGGCCTTCGAGCAAATCGACATGGCGCGCGCCGCCGGGGTCAACTTTATCGACACTGCGGAAATGTACCCCGTACCGCCGCGTGCCGAGACCTACAGCCGCACCGAACAGATCATCGGCAACTACTTCAAGGCCCGCGGCAACCGCGGCGACTGGATCCTGGCCAGCAAGATCGCCGGCCCCGGCAATGGCATCGACTATATCCGCGACGGCCAGCTCAAGCACAACCGCGCCCATATCGTGGCCGCCGTAGACGCCAGCCTCAAGCGCCTGCAAACCGACTATATCGACCTCTACCAACTGCACTGGCCGGAACGCAGCACCAATTTTTTCGGCCAGCTTGGCTATCAACACAAGGAACAGGACTTCACCCCCATCGCCGAAATCCTCGAAGCGCTGGGCGAACAGGTGAAGGCCGGCAAGATTCGCTATATCGGCCTGTCCAATGAAACACCGTGGGGCACCATGAAATTTCTGCAGCTGGCAGAGCAACTGGGCCTGCCCCGCCCCGCTTCGATCCAGAACCCCTACAACCTGCTGAACCGCACCTTCGAGGTCGGCCTGGCAGAAGTGGCGATTCGTGAGCAATGCGGCCTGCTGGCCTATTCGCCTATGGCCTTTGGCATGCTCTCGGGCAAATACGAAGGCGGCGCCCGCCCAGCCAATACGCGGATCAGCCTGTTCAGCCGCTTTACCCGCTACACCAACCCACAGGCAGAAGCGGCCTGTTCGCGCTACGTCGCCCTGGCTCGCGACAACGGCCTGGACCCGGCACAGATGGCACTGGCGTTTGTCACCGCCCGCCCGTTTGTGACCAGCAATATCATTGGCGCCACCAGCAACGAGCAGTTGCAAAGCAACCTCGCCAGCGCCGAACTGACCCTCAGCAGCGAGCTGCTGGAACAGATCGACGCCATCCACCGGTCGCAACCCAACCCGGCGCCGTAACAAACGCTGAATACGAAAAAGCCCGGCAACTTGGCCGGGCTTTTTTATTGCGAAGCGGATTACAACGCCCGCGAGATGATCTCTTTCATGATCTCGTTGGTGCCGGCATAGATGCGCTGCACCCGTGCATCGGCCCAGGAACGCGCCACCGGGTATTCCCACATATAGCCGTAACCGCCGTGCAGCTGCACGCACTCATCGAGCACCTTGCATTGCAGCTCGGTGGTCCACAGCTTGCACATGGCGGCGGTCGGCACATCCAGCTTGCCTTCCAGATGCTGCTCCAGGCAGCGGTCTACAAACACTCGGCCAACCTGCACTTCGGTGGCAATTTCCGCCAGCTTAAAGCGCGTGTTCTGGAATTCGCTGATGGCTTTGCCGAAGGCCTTGCGATCACGGGTGTAATCCAGCGTCCATTTCAGCGCCGCCTCGGCGTTGGCCAGCGCGCCCAGGGCCACGGTCAGACGCTCCTGCGGCAACTCCTGCATCAGGTAGGCGAAGCCCATACCGGCCTGACCCAGCAGATTCTCCTTGGGCACACGTACGTCCTGGAAGAACAGCTCGGAAGTGTCCTGGGCCTTCATGCCGACTTTCTCCAGGCGCTTGCCCTTGGAGAAGCCCGGGGTCCCCGCTTCGACCAGAAACAGACTGGTGCCTTTGGCGCCCGCTTTCGGATCGGTCTTGGCCACCACAATCACCAGGTCGGCGAGGAAGCCGTTGGTGATAAAGGTCTTGGAACCATTGAGCACGTACTCGTCACCGTCCAGCACGGCGGTGGTTTTCACCCCTTGCAGGTCGGAGCCGGCGCCCGGCTCGGTCATGGCGATGGCACTGACCATCTCGCCTGACACCAACTTGGGCAGGTACTTGAGCTTCAGGTGCTCGGAGCCGTAATGCAGGATGTACGGCGCAACGATATCGGAGTGCAGGGAGAAGCCGATGCCGCTCAGGCCCAGGCGGCTGATCTCTTCAATCACCACGGCG
>JBCECW010000636.1:0-2628 GCA_039207785.1 Pseudomonas sp.
ACGTCCGGCGTTCTCCTATCGAGTGCCCTGTTTGCCGATCGGTTCTATGCGCGTCTCTTCGAACTCGCCCCGGAAACGCGCGCCCTGTTCCGTTCCGATCTGGGCGAGCAGAAACTGAAATTCATGAACATGCTCACCACGTTGATCGGGGCGCTGAACACCACGGTGTCGAACTCTTTAACCATCTGGCCTGGGCCGAAGGAACCGAGGTCGCCGCCTTGACGGCTGGACGGGCAGCTGGAGTTGTCCTTGGCCACCTGGGCAAAATCGGCACCGCCTTCGATAGCGGCCTTCAGTTCATTGCACTTGGCTTCGGTGGAAACCAGGATATGGCGAGCAGTGGCTCTAGGCATGGCAAAGACTCCTTATAAGAAAGGCCACGAGCCTACCCGAATCGCCAGGGTATTCAACCGCCATCAGACCGTTTGCAAACGCGCCAGCGCCTGCGGGGCGTTCATCCGTTGGGCCAGGTCCAGCGCCGTCAGGCCGCCAGCTTCCCGTGCCTCGCGGTTGGCACCGTGGGCCAGCAGCACGTCGATGGCCGGCCCCTGGTTAAACATCGCCGCCATCATCAGCGCGGTTTTGCCATCCGGGGTGGCGCCCTCCACATCGGCGCCCTTGGCCAGCAGCAGTTCCAGCATCGGCAGATTGCCCTTGAATACCGCACCGGCCAGCGGTGTCTGGCCATTGTTATTGCGCAGGTCGGCGTTGGCGCCGTGGTCCAGCAGCAGGGCCACGGTATCCAAGTGGCCGTGGTAGCTGGCCAGCATCACCAGGCTGTCGCCCTTGTGATTGCGCAGGTCAGCCGGCAGGCCCTGGGCCAACAGGGTTTGCAGGTCGGCGCTGGCGCCCGTGCGCGCGGCGTCGAAAACACGTTCGGCAAAGGCCAGGGTTGCATCATCGAGGGCGGGGGCGGTATCAGTCATGGCGTGGCTCCGTGCACAGGTTGCAATGGTGTGGCACGCAGCTTAGTCGGCGATGGCAGCCAGGGCTTATTGAGATTGTTGATAACGGCGATATGCGCCGCGGCTAAGGCAACGGCCCCAGCCGCTCACCCAGGTGCCTGGCCTTGCGCGTCTGCGGCAGCAACTGCTCGTTTTCATACACGCTGACCGTACTGCCCTCGGCCGTATACACCACCAGGCCGTTGGGCAGGTACTCCACTTCCAGCGCATAGGGGCGGGCGCCACCGGCGGCGACAATCCGCAACGTGGCGCCTTTCTTGATCCAGAACTCGCAGGAGCGCGGCTCAATAATCAGCAACGTGCGTTTGCCGCTGCCATTGATAAACCGCACTTCACGGATATCGCTCATGGCACGCTGGCTCAGAACACGCGGCCAACGCTGAACGACAGCTGCGGCCCGGCGATATCGTCGGGGTCGTGGCTGCTGCTGGCGTCGGTGTCGCTGTACTTCAGGCTGGTATCAAAACCGTAGAAGGTCCGGGCCAGGCCTACGCCCCAGTGGGTGTAGTGGTCGTCGCCAAACCAGTAGCTGTCCTGGAAGTTATCGTTGTCCAGCAGCTGGGTGTACGAGGCTTCCAGCAGCAGGCTGAAGTCTTGCGGCAGGGCGATGCTGTGGTTGGCCAGGAGGATCAGCGACTTGCCCACTTCACCGGAATAGTCCGGCGAATAGCTGAGCTTCAGCGAAGTGTTTTCCTCGAAACTCAGGCTACCGTACAGCTCGTAGTAGTCGCTTTCATTGGCGCCGTCGTCGATGCCTGGGTAGGTAAAGAAGTTGATGCCCAGGTCGTAGCCGAACTGCTCGGTGAGCTGCCCGGCAAAGCCGCCGTAGTAGTCGACCTCGGCCTTGTCGTCGCGAAAGCCGAATGGTGCGTAGTCGATGCTGGTGGCCCAGGTGCCCAGGTACCAGCCGGCGTCAGTGTTCCAGTCCAGGCCGCCCTGGAT
Source organism: Pseudomonas sp. (assembly GCA_039207785.1). Classification (GTDB taxonomy): domain Bacteria; phylum Pseudomonadota; class Gammaproteobacteria; order Pseudomonadales; family Pseudomonadaceae; genus Aquipseudomonas. The sequence continues at coordinate 1,908 of JBCECW010000636.1, forward strand.
TGCCGGGTTGCCGTTGGAGTAGGAAACGCCATTGAACACATAGTTACTGGTGGCGGTGAGGTTGGCGCTGATCTCGGCGTGGCTATGGCCGGCCCAGAGCAAACTCAGGGAAAGTGCGCTGACAATACGTAGGTTCATTCACGGCTCGCTTATTGGCTTTTTTAGGTTGGCTGCCTGAAAGCTTATGGGCGCCTGCCGTGTACTTGATCCGTATATCCGCCTGCGTGGCGGCAGCTTGTGTCTCGTTTTTCGGGAAAAGTGCATGTTGTGCACCGAGGCCAGCTAGCCGTGGCAGCAAGGCCTTTTAGCGTGCGGGTTGTGGACCGTGAGCGGGATTTTTGCGGCGCTCGGGCGGCGCAGCACGAGCGTGGGGCAGCCCGTATACTCGCGACAACCTACCGCCCCCACGCAGGTGCCTCATGGCAAAAAATGACTTCGCGCTCGACCGGGTAGACAAGCGGATTATCGAAGCGCTGCAGCACAACGCGCGCATGACCAACCGCGAGCTGGCCGAGCTGGTGCATATGTCGCCCAGTGCCAGCCTCAAGCGCACCAAGCGCCTGGAAGAGCAGGGGTATATCAGCCACTACACGCTGGCGCTGAACCTCGACAATATTTGCCAGAACATCCAGGTGCTGGCGCAGATCAAGCTCAATAGCCTGCAAGGCATGGTCTCGGCCTTGCGCCTTGAAGCGCGGATCAAGCAGATCCCGTTTGCCAC
>JBCECW010000637.1:0-2624 GCA_039207785.1 Pseudomonas sp.
GCCTGGCGGCGTATCTGACTGGGCGCACGGGCTGTGCGGCAACGGCGGATGATCTGCTGCAAGACGCCTGGCTAAAACTCAGCCGCGCGCAAAGCGATGAAGCGGTGGGCAATCCCCTGGCCTACTTGCGTCGTATGGCCACCAACCTGGCCATCGACGATGCCCGCGCCAATGCCCGCCGTCTGCTCGACCCGATGGAAATCGAGGTGCTGCTGGAAATCGCCGATGAGGCGCCCAATGCCGAGCAGAAAATCTCTGATGCCCAGCAATTGCAGCGGCTATTGGAAATCATCGACGAGCTGCCCAGCCGGCGCCGTGAGCTGTTTGTCGCCGCGCGGATCGAAGGCTTGCCGCACAAGGAGCTCGCCGCGCGCTTTGGCGTCAGCGTGCGCACCATCGAGCTGGAGATACACCGCGCACTGGACCATTGCGGCCAGCGCTTGCGTCAGCACGCCGGTGAGCCGGAATACTGATTGCTCATGTACAGTAGCCCCCTTTTTTCAGCCGTCGGCGCGCCATGACCTCCGTTCAGCCCCCTCTTCCGTCCGCCTCCCTAGCCAGCCAGGCCAATGCCTGGGTGGTGCGGCTGACCTCCGGGCAGGCCACCGTCGAAGATGCCCGCGCCCTGCGCGCCTGGTGTGCGGCCGACCCGGCCCATGCCCAGGCCTATCGCGAGGCCGCGCAGTTATGGAAGCAGACTGGGCAAGCGGCCGCGCTTGCCGCCCCGAGCAAACGAAAACCACGCCTGCTATGGGGTAGCGCACTGGCGGCCTGTATCGCCCTGGTGGTGGTTGGCCTAGCGCAGTTGGGCGCCGTGCCCGATGCCCGCGCGCTACTGGCCGATCACCATACCGAGCAAGGCCAGCGGCAACGGGTCGAGCTGGAAGACGGCAGCGTGATCGAGATGGATGCCCGCACCCGCCTGAATATCGACTACAGCGCCACGGCACGGCATATCACTCTGGGTGCCGGCGCCGCGGTCTTTCATGTGCAGCATGATGCCAAGCGGCCCTTTGTGGTCAGCGCCGAGGGCGGTTCGGTAACGGCGATTGGCACGGTGTTCGAGGTACGCGAGCAAGGCGACGGTATCAAGGTCACCTGCAGCGAAGGCGTGGTGGCGGTCAACCAGCCTGGCGCCGCGCAGCAATTGCTGAACGCCGGCCAACAGTTGCAGTACACCTCCGCCGGCCTCGGCCAACAGCACGCGGTGGATGCCGAGCAGGAGCTGGCCTGGCGCCAGGATTTGCTGGTGTTTAAAAACCGCCCCTTGCAGGAACTGGTGGACGAACTCAACCGCTACCACCAGGGCCGTATCCTGATTACCAACGCGCGGATTGCCGCCTTGCCGGTCAGCGGCGTGTTCCATTTGCAGCGCCCGGACGAAGCCCTGCGGCATATCGAGCAGACCCTGCAACTGAGCGCCACCCAACTGCCAGCGGGTGTGGTTTTGCTGCGTTAGCACTTTTTTTAAAAATCTTTTGCGGGTCACCCCTTCGGCCAGCGTCATTCAGATAAGAACAACTATCAAATGATGTATTGGGGGAAGTAATGGGGATTACACGCAAGCGTTTGCGCGCCAGCATCCAACACAACGCCTTGGCGGCCGCCGTTATGCTGGCCACTTCGACGCTGCTGGCCACAGGTGCCTACGCCGCCGAAAACCCGGGCAGCACGGCGGCCCAACCACAAAACCTGAGCTTTGATATTCCAGCGCAACCTTTGGATGACGCCCTGGCGGCCTATGGCATTGCCAGTGGTATCCAGGTGCTCTACGGCGCGCCGCTGACCCAAGGCCTGAAATCCAGCGCCGTGCGCGGCCGCTTTACCCGTGAACAGGCCTTGGCCCAGCTTCTGGCCGGCACAGGCCTGGCTTATCAGTTCACCGCCGAACGCAGCGTGACCCTGCAAACCGCTCGGCCGCAGGCGGCGAACGCGCTGCAACTGGCGCCCACCATGGTCAGCGGCGAAAAAATCAGCCGCACCCTGGCGCAAACCCAGACCAGCGTGGTGGTCAATACCGCCGAAGACCTGCGTGAGCATGGCGACAATACCCTGGGCAACGTATTTGCCCGCACCCCTGGCGTCTACACCCAGGCCGGTAATGAAAACTGGGGCATCCGCGGCGTACCGGTGTCCGGTTTTGACGACCAGGGCCCGGCCACGCTGAACGGCGCGGTATCGGTCTATGTCGACGGCGCCCAGCAACCCAACCGGGCGCTGACCCTGAGCCCGATGTCGATGTGGGATGTCGACCAGGTGGAAGTGCTGCTTGGCCCGCAATCCACCACCCAGGGCCGTAACTCCCTGGCGGGCGCGGTGGTGATCCAGACTCGCAACCCGACGTTCGAGCCCAGCCTGTCGGCGCAGACCAACGCCGGCAACTATGGCGAAAGCGGCGCGGCCATTGCCGGCGGCGGCGCGCTAATTGATGACGTGGTGGCTGGCCGTATTGCCGTGGATTACCAGGATGGCGACGGCTATATCGACAATGTCACCACCCATGGCGACGCCAACCCCAACCGCAATAAAAACGCCCGCGGCAAGCTGCTGATTCTGCCCAACGACGACCTCGATGTACTGCTGACCTACGCCTACCACGAGAGCCTGCAAGGCGATAACTCGAT
>JBCECW010000638.1:0-2618 GCA_039207785.1 Pseudomonas sp.
CGAGCTTGTTCGATTTGCTGACCTGCATGTGGGAGTCCTGAACAATGGAGCCGGCGCTGTGGTCCCAGGTTGTGGCAAGGGGCCGTGGCCGTGCGGCTTGGCAGTCTGTAACGCGGATGCCAGACTGGCGTCTAAAGTGCGGCAATCATACGTGTGGCCCGAGCCTTAAAAAAGGACTGTTCGGGCTTTTTTCTGCCAAAGAGGTGACCCCATGGACAAGCTTGAGAAACCGCTGGATACCTGGCGCGAAGAGCTCTCCGACGAGCAATTCCATATCTGCCGCATGGGCGGCACCGAACGCGCCTTCACCGGCAAATACCACGACGACAAGACCCCTGGCGTTTATCACTGCGCCTGCTGCGGCGCGGCGCTGTTCGACTCGCAGGCCAAGTTCGACTCCGGCACCGGCTGGCCCAGCTACTACCAGCCCGCCAATAACACCGCCATCGCCAGCAAGGACGACTTCAGCCACGGCATGCACCGTATCGAAGTCACCTGCGCCAAGTGCGATGCTCACCTGGGCCACCTGTTCCCCGATGGTCCGCCACCGACCGGGATGCGTTATTGCATCAACTCGGCGTCGCTAAAGCTTGAACCACGCTGAACGATGTAGGAGCCAGCTTGCTGGCGAAGCCCTTAAAAGCTTCGCCAGCAAGCTGGCTCCTACAGGATTGGTATTGTTCCTAGTGCAGCGGAATATCGTGGGAAACCGCCTTGAGCCGTGGCAGCCACCAGGCCACGCTCAGGTTCAGCAGCAATAGCAACACGCCAAACACCGGCAGCAGCGGCAAACCCAGTTGCGCGCTTAGCCACAGGCCACCAAACCAGGCGCCGGCGGCATTGCCCAGGTTAAACGCGGCATGGCTCAGGGTGGCCGCCAGGCTGGCCGATTCGCCGGCCTGTTCCACCAGCAACAACTGCAGCGGGGTGGACACGGCAAAGGTGGCAATACCCCAGCACAGCAGAATCAACAGGGTCGGCACCTGCCACTGGCCAAACAGGTACAAGGCAAACACCATCAGCGCACCGGCCGCCAGGGCCATTGGCACTGCCCGTTGTACGCCGCGGTCAGCCAGGCGCCCACCAAGCACATTACCCAGGGTCAGGCCCACGCCCATCAGCAATAGCGCGCCATTGCTCTGGTCCGGGGTAAAGCCGGTAACTTCGCGCAAAAACGGGCTGATATAGGTGAATACGCTAAACAGCGACACCGAGGTCAGACTGCACACCAGCAAGGTATGCAGCACTGGGCGGCGGAAGATGCCGGCCCAGCTGCCAGCTGCATTGCGCACCGGTTTGGCAGTGGGTGGCAGCCAGAGAAACTGCGCCAGCACGGTCAGCGCGCCAATACCGGCGACCACAAAGAACGTCACCCGCCAACTGGTGGTTTGCCCGAGCCAAGCACCCAGCGGCACGCCAAGCACATTGGCGATGGTCAGGCCGCTGATCACCATGGCCATGGCCGAGGCTTGCCGATGGGGTGGCGCCAGGTCGCGGGCGAGCAGGGTGGCGCAGCCGAAGAAGCCGGCATGGCTGATGGCGGTGACCAGGCGCGCGACCAAGAGCCAGTGATAATCCGGCGCCAGGGCGCAACCGAGGTTGCCCAAGGTGTAGGCCAGCATTAACAAAATCACCGCTTGCCGGCGGGGTGCGCGGTCGAGCATCGGCCCCAGCAATGGCGCGCCGACCACCACACCCAGGGCATAGGCGCTGACCAGCAAACCAGCTTCGGCCAGGCTGACGTGCAGGTCGGCGGCCAGTTCGGGCAACAAGCCCATGATGATGAATTCACTGCTGCCCACCACAAAACCGCCAAGGGCAAGGGCGAGCAGGGGAAGGGACATAAGGGTACGGGCGTGCATTAAGCGGGGGTTCCAGCGCGAGGTAATAGGAGCAGCGAGCGGCGTTTGCGATCAAAGCGTCTGGTGCGCGGAGCACACCCTACGATTTCGCCGTGCGCGTGCCGAGAGGCCCGGCATTTTAAGCGCTTTCCCGCGCCACCAGTTCGCATTCGAGCAAATTCATCCGCTGCAACGGCTCATCCGCCTCCAGCACGCCCAAACTTTGTAGCACCCGTAGCGCCGCCACCTCGCCAATCTGCCGGGCCGGCGGTTTGATGGTGGTCAGGCTCGGCAGCAGCATCTCGGCAAAAGCGTAATCACCAAAGCCCATCACCGCGCAGTCTTCGGGGATACGGATACCCGCGCGTTGCCCGGCCAACAGGCCGCCGGCGGCCAGGTTGTCGTTGGCAAAGATAATGGCGTCGGGACGCGGGGTGCCGGCCATCAGCGAGTCCATCGCCTGCTTGCCGGCCTCGAATGGCGTGGCATCGCTGCTGGGCACAAACACCCAGGGCTCGAAGCCGGCAGCGGTTACGGTTTGCGCATAGCCATCGCGGCGTTCCAGAGCACTGAAGTCACCGGCCACGCTGTTCTGCACAAAGGCGATGCGCTGATAGCCCTTGCCGAGCAGGTACTGCGCCGCGCGCACGCCCACCTCATGGTGCAGAAACCCCACCTGCATCGGCGCGCGTTCGGGGCTGTAGTCCCAGATTTCCACCAGGGGAATATCGGCTTCGGCGAGCATCTTGTCGGTGCCCGGCGAATGGAAATGGCTGG
>JBCECW010000639.1:0-471 GCA_039207785.1 Pseudomonas sp.
GTCCAGCGGGCAACAGCCGCCATTAAGGCTGTACCAATCCAGCCGCGTACCGGCATACACCACCGGCGCACCGGGCTTGGCGGCATTCAGGGTGCGGCTGGTGGCACAGCCGCTCAGTTGCACGGCCAGCAGCACCAGCAATAGCCGAGCGAGGTTACTCATCGCTGCTCAAATGATGCTCGCCCCAGCGCGGCAGCATGTCCTGGGGAATATTCAGCACATTGAGAATGCGCGCGACGACAAAGTCGACCAGGTCGTCGATGGTTTGTGGCTGGTGATAAAAGCCTGGCGCCGCCGGCAGGATCACGGCGCCGAGGTTGGACAGCTTGAGCATATTTTCCAGGTGGATGCTGGAAAACGGCGCCTCGCGCGGCACCAGGATCAACTGCCGGCGCTCTTTCAGCGCCACGTCGGCGGCGCGCTCGATCAGGTTATTGCAGGCGCCCGTGGCAATCGCCGACAGCGTACCGG
>JBCECW010000639.1:481-2613 GCA_039207785.1 Pseudomonas sp.
GGGTGGGAGATGACCAAGCATGCGGTATCGAACGAAATGGGCCTGGCCGGCCGGCCTGGCGAGAAGCTGCGCGGCGCTGCTCGCGGGATGCTCCACGGCGGGACAGCACCGCACCACCACCATCGCCCCCGGCGCCCCGGAGCCCGAGGCCACCGGCGCCATCCAGTCTTCCTTGCCATACACGCGAATCTGCCCGGGGGCAGCGCCGGTGTACTCGCTAAGGAACTGCTGCATGGCCTGCGGCTTGGCCGGCAGGGTGACGTCGGTCTCGGTGGCCATCACCAGTTGCGCGGCCTTGGAGATCAGAAAGTGCACCTCGCGGTCTTCCTGCACCAGGCAGTCGAGCAGACGCAGGCCATATTGCGCGCCGGAGGCGCCGGTCATGGCCAGGGTGACGCGTTCGGGACCGTTCATTTATTACCCCTCCAGCGCGGCAGCAAGCTTGCCGTGCAAACCACCAAAACCACCGTTGCTCATCACCACCACCTGGGTGCCCGGCGTGGCCTGGGCTTTGACGGCGGCAATAATGCCTTCCAGCGAATCACACACCTGCGAGGGCACGGTGCAACTGGCGGTAGCGGCGGCCAGGTCCCAGCCCAGGTTGGGCGGCGCAAACCAGTACACCTGGTCGGCCTGTACCACCGAGTCTGGCAGGCCATCGCGGTGCGCGCCGAGCTTCATCGAGTTGGAGCGCGGCTCGATAATGGCGATCACCTTGGCCGCCCCCACGCGTTTGCGCAGGCCATCCAGCGTGGTGGCGATGGCGGTGGGGTGATGGGCGAAGTCATCGAAAATGGTCACGCCATTAACCTCGGCGACCTTCTCCATCCGCCGCTTGACGTTCTTGAATGCACTCAGGGCTTCCACGCCTTGCGCCGGCACCACGCCGACATGGCGGGCGGCAGCCAGGCACACCAGGGCATTGGCCACGTTGTGCTGGCCGGTCAGCGGCCAGTCGACCACGCCCTGGGCCACACCCTCGAACAGCACCTCGAAGCGCGAGCCATCGGCGCTCAGCAACTTGGCTTGCCACTGCGCGCCGTCGCCGGTGGTTTGCACCGGGGTCCAGCAGCCCATGTCGATCACGCGTTTGAGCGCGGCTTCGGCGGCCGGGTAAATCACCAGGCCTTCGCTGGGAATGGTACGCACCAGGTGGTGGAACTGGCGTTCGATGGCGGCCAGGTCGGGGAAGATATCCGCGTGGTCGAATTCGAGGTTATTGAGGATCGCGGTACGTGGGCGGTAGTGGACAAACTTCGAGCGTTTGTCGAAGAACGCGCTGTCGTATTCATCGGCCTCGACCACAAAAAACGGCGTGCCACCCAGGCGCGCCGACACCGCGAAATTCTGCGGCAACCCACCGATCAGAAAGCCCGGGCTCATGCCGGCGTGTTCCAGCACCCAGGCGAGCATGGAGCTGGTGGTGGTCTTGCCATGGGTGCCGGCCACGGCCAGTACCCAGCGGCCTTGCAGCACATGGTCGGCCAGCCACTGCGGGCCGGAGACATAGGGCAGGCCTTTGTTCAGCACATATTCCACCGCCGGGTTGCCGCGCGACAGGGCATTGCCCACCACCACCAGGTCGGGCGCCGGGTCGAGGTGCGCCGGGTCGTAGCCTTGCATCAGCTCGATGCCCTGGGCTTGCAGCTGGGTGCTCATGGGCGGGTAGACATTGGCGTCGGAGCCGGTCACCCGGTGGCCCAGCTCTTTGGCCAGCACCGCCAGCGAACCCATGAATGTGCCGCAGATACCCAGAACATGAATATGCATAAACAACCTCGAACCGCCTGGAGAAACAGGGCGGCAGGTTACCGTAGGAGCCAGCTTGCTGGCGAATCTTGCATACGCAAAAAGCTTCGCCAGCAAGCTGGCTCCTACGCGCCGCCGACTATGGTCGCTTTATGCCGTGCTTATGCATCTTGCGATACAAGGTATTGCGGCTGATGCCCAACTGCTCCGCCGTTCGGCTCATATGCCAATGCTGCTGCTCAAGGGTGCTGAGCAGGGTGCTGCGCTCGGCCGCGTGCAGGGGTTGCTCGACCGTTGCATGCGCCACACGCGCCGGCTTGCGCAGCTCGGCCGGCAAATCTGCCAGGCCAATCCGCTCCCCATCACATAACGCCACCAGCGTG
>JBCECW010000640.1:0-2077 GCA_039207785.1 Pseudomonas sp.
CTGGCTTGAGCAGAATCACCAGCTGGCGGAACAGGTTGATGCCCAGCGCGCACACGGCCTGCACTTCGTCCTGCTTGCCTTCCTGTTTGGCCAGGGCCCACGGCGCCTTGTCGGCGATATAGGCGTTGGCGCGGTCGGCCAGGGCCATGATTTCGCGCATGGCACGGGCAAAGTCGCGGGCCTCGTAGGCCTCGGCAATGCTCGGGGTGGCGGCCAGGAAGGCGTCGGTCAGTTCCGGGGCCGCGTTGCTGTCGACCAGCACGCCGCCATTGCCTTTATGGATAAAACCGGCGCAACGGCTAGCAATGTTCACTACCTTGCCCACCAGGTCGGAGTTGACCTTCTGCACAAAGTCTTCGAGGTTCAGGTCCAGATCGTCGACGCCACGGCTGAGCTTGGAGGCGTAGTAGTAGCGCAGGTATTCCGGCGACAGGTGATCGAGGTAGGTACGCGCCTTGATAAAGGTGCCGCGCGACTTCGACATTTTCTGCCCGTTAACGGTCAGGTAGCCGTGCACGTTGATGCCGGTCGGCTTGCGATAGCCCGCGCCTTCGAGCATGGCCGGCCAGAACAGGGCGTGGAAATTGACGATGTCCTTGCCGATAAAGTGGTACAGCTCGGCAGTGGAATCCTTGTTCCAGAAGGCGTCGAAATCCAGCTCCGGCGTGCGGTCGCAGAGGTTCTTGAAACTGGCCATGTAGCCAATCGGCGCGTCCAGCCAGACGTAGAAATACTTGCCCGGCTCATCGGGAATTTCAAAGCCGAAGTACGGCGCATCGCGGGAGATATCCCATTCCTGCAGGCCGGAATCCAGCCACTCGGCCAGCTTGTTGGCCACGGCGTCGTTCAGCGTGCCGCTGCGGGTCCAGGTTTGCAGCATGGCCTGGAAGTCGGGCAGCTTGAAGAAGAAATGCTTGGAGTCTTTAAGCACCGGTACGGCGCCGGAAATGGCCGAGCGCGGGTTTTTCAGTTCGGTAGGCGCGTAGGTGGCGCCGCATTTTTCGCAGTTATCGCCGTACTGGTCGTCGGTGCCGCATTTCGGGCAGGTGCCTTTGATAAAGCGGTCGGCCAGGAACATGCCTTTTTCCGGGTCGAAATACTGGGTTACCGAGCGCGTGGCGATATGGCCTTTGTCGCGCAGGGCCAGGTAGATCGAGGTCGACAGCTCGCGGTTTTCTTCCGAATGGGTGGAGTGGAAGTTATCGAAGTCCACCAGGAAGTTGGCGAAGTCGGCGCTGTGTTCGGCTTTGACGTTGTCGATCAATTGCTGGGCGGTGATGCCCTCTTTCTCTGCGCGCAACATGATGGCCGAGCCGTGGGCGTCGTCTGCGCAGACATACATGCATTGGTTGCCGCGGTGCTTCTGGAAGCGCACCCAGATATCGGTCTGGATGTACTCGAGCATATGGCCAAGGTGAATCGAACCGTTGGCATAGGGCAGGGCGCTGGTGACGAGGATTTTGCGGGGCTCGGACATGGTGATCGGCTGCACTGGCAATACAAGGGAGGTCGGCAACTATAAAGGCCCGGGCGATTTATTTCACCCGCTATGGCCACGGTGCGCGGAGCGCACCCTACGATACCGAGGTGTTTACGCTGATCTCGTAGGGTGCGCTCCGCGCACCGAGCGATTTCCGAGCAAGCACAGGCCCAAGCCCTGGAGTAAGATGCCCGCCTGTTTTGCTCAGCCTTTCGGAGTTGCCCATGAGCGTCGTTACCCGCCAGGTGGTCGAAGCGACCCTGCGCCAGTTCACCGACCCCAACCTCAACCAAGACCCGGTCAGCGCCGGTTGCCTGCGCGATGTCAGCATCGACGGCAGCAAGGTGCGGGTGCGCCTGGAGCTTGGTTACGCCGCCGACCTGTTCAAGAGCGGCTGGGCGCAGATGCTGCAAATGGCCCTGGAAAACGTCGAGGGCATCGACAGCGCCAGCGTGCAGATCGACACCGTTATCGCCGCGCACAAGGCTCAGGCCCAGGTGCCGGGCCTGAGCAATGTGAAAAACATCATTGCCGTGGCCTCGGGCAAGGGCGGGGTCGGCAAGTCCACCACCGCCGCCAACCTGGCTCTGGCCCTGG
>JBCECW010000640.1:2087-2349 GCA_039207785.1 Pseudomonas sp.
CCAGAAGCTCTCGCGCGACGGCGAACAGCGTCTTCGCCGTCTGGGTCGGGACGGACGACAACACGCCGATGGTTTGGCGTGGCCCGATGGTCTCCGGCGCCTTGCTGCAACTGGTGACGCAAACCGCCTGGGGCGACCTGGATTACCTGGTGGTGGATATGCCGCCGGGCACCGGCGATATCCAGCTGACCCTGGCGCAGAAAGTGCCGGTGGCCGGTGCCGTGATCGTCACCACCCCGCAAGACCTGGCCCTGCTGGATGC
>JBCECW010000640.1:2359-2603 GCA_039207785.1 Pseudomonas sp.
GTGCCGGGCCTGAGCAATGTGAAAAACATCATTGCCGTGGCCTCGGGCAAAGGCGGGGTCGGCAAGTCCACCACCGCCGCCAACCTGGCTCTGGCCCTGGCCCGTGAAGGCGCCAAGGTCGGCATTCTGGATGCCGATATCTATGGCCCCAGCCAGGGCATCATGTTTGGCATTGCCGAGGGCACCCGCCCGCAGGTGAAAGAGCAGAAGTGGTTTGTGCCGATCAAGGCCCATGGCGTGGAAG
>JBCECW010000641.1:0-498 GCA_039207785.1 Pseudomonas sp.
GCGCTGCATGATGCGCTCCAGCAACTGCAAGCCCAGCCCCCTGCCCTGCCCATGGGGCGCAATGGCGATATTAAGCAAATGGGCCTCGTCGATAATCACGCTCAGGATGGCGTGGCCGACCTGGCGTTCGCCTTCGAACATCACCCAGCAGTCGTAGCTGCTGAGACCGTCGCTGAACAGTTTGCGGGACCAGGGGTGGCTGTAGGCGGCGCATTCGATCTGCACGACGGCATCGAGGTCCGCCTCGGTCATCCGGCGGATGGTAACGGTGTCATTCATGCAGCGACTCGGCTCCTGCTGTGCGCCAGCGGCGCATCACTCGCTGCATGGCCTGCCAGAGCGGCGCCTTGCGCGCCGGCTCGTCCATCAACAACTCCAGGCTAGGCAAGGCCCAGGCCGCGCCAATGCCTTCGATCTGCAACTCGCGGTTATAGGCCTCGGCATCGGCCTCACCGGCAAAACGAATCGCCGGCAGGCCCACCAGCCACAGGCACGTGC
>JBCECW010000641.1:508-2595 GCA_039207785.1 Pseudomonas sp.
GCACGTGCAGGCCTCGGCTTCTTCCAGCCGCGCCATCAGAAAACCTTGTACGTATTCCAAGGCTGCCTGCGGGCCCTGGTCCATATTGCCGCGCGCCAGCAGTGGCCAGCGCACTGGCTCGCCGAGAATCTGCGGGCTGTCGGGCAGGCCGGCGGCGCGCAGCATGTCCTTGAGCAACAGGTAAGCCGGATCGCGGGAAGCAAAGGGCTCGCCCGTGGCCAGCTCGGCAAGAATCACACAGGAACCGGCACGCAGCAGTTGCAGGCTGAAACGTGGCGGCGGTACGGCCGCGGCTTTGACCGGCGCGGCTGGGGCTTCGGTTTCGTTGGCAGCTGGCTCGGCCTTGGCCTCGACGCGAGTGGCCGGACGCGGCACTTCGATTTTGGGTCGTTCGCTGACGGAGGGAGCAACAGGCTCAACCACAGCAGGCGCGGCGGCGACGGGTTCAGCTTGCGGCGCCACGGCGACCGACTCGGGCTCAGGCTCAGGCGCTACGAGCAGCTCCGGGCGCGACGGCGCGGCGAAGGGCAATGCCACGCGCGGCAGCCAGTTGGCGACCTGCATGGCATTCAAATAGGCGCGACGGCGCAGTTCGGTGATCATTTCAGCTCCGCACGCTGCCCTTGGGCTAGCGTGATTGACGCGAGGAAGGGAGCGATTGTCGCCGCAAAGATGGGTGGGGGGAAAGGGTAGATCAACGGCCCCTCACCCCAGCCCTCTCCCGCAGGCGGGAGAGGGAGCCAGTCTCCCCTCGCCCGCCTGCGGGAGAGGGGCCGGGGGAGAGGGCCGCCTTTAGTTGATCGGCGTAGCCGTCAGGTTCGCCCGAATATCAGCATTCTGCGCTTTGATGCCATACATGGCCGTTACCGCCCCACCGGTCGGGTGCACATTCTGCAAGCGGTCGACGTTCACCTCCTTAAAGGTAATGCGCCCATTCACGGCAAACCCCAGCGGGTCAGGCGTAACGTTGGTGCCGGCATTGGCGCCGCTTTTTACCTTGACCTTGGTGGGCGCCACATCGAGGTTAAGGTCGGCGTTTACCCCATAGGTGTTGGCATTGGGGTTGGTGGGGTCGCCGTCGGAGGTGGAGAAGTTGTCGATCACCAGCTGGGCGCCCGTGCCATTGCCAGCCGAGCGGTTGGTTTCCCACAGCACCTGGTTGCGCTTTTCGTCGGTGGCCACGCCATTGACCGAACTGTCGATCGCGGTGTCACGCACAAATACGCTTTTCAGTTTCACCGACACCCCTTCGTTGCCACGGTCTTCCCACCGCCCACCACTGGCCCCGCAGGCACTGGCGGTGGCGCCGCTGCCGCCGACGCACAGGGCGCCCGCACCGCCGGAGCTCAGTGCCAGGGTCGAGCCCTGCTCGTAGCGCTTGAGCATGATGCGGCCCAGGCTGGTGCCGGTGGCGCGGTCACCCCAGCGCACATCGCTGACGTCGAGCTTGGACCAGTAGGTGCCTTTGCGCAGTTCTACCCCGCCCTTTTCGCCCGTGGCGCCGCTGCTGATATCCAGGGTGCCGTCGCGAAAGTGCATGTCGTAGCTGGTGCCCGATAGCCACAGGCCTTTGCCGGTTTCATCGACGGTAATCGCCGCACGCGCTTCGGTGACATAGAAGTCGGCGTTATAGCGCACACCGCTGCCGACGTTGCCGCCCGGCTGGATGGTCAGTTGGCCATTCAGGGTGAAGTCGTAGGCCGGGAAGATTTCCATCAGCACCAGCAACTCGGTGCCGCCCTGCAGCGGCGCGGTGGCGGTGCCCACGCGCAGGCCGTCGAAGCTATAGCTGCCTTTGACGTTATTCAGGCCCAGGCGCAGGCCGTCAAAGTGGCCGTTGTAGTTACCTTTGCTCATATCGCTCAGCGTGCCGGCGTAGCAGCCGGTGCTGGCGCCCGCGGCGCAGCTTTTGGTCAGGTCGAGGGTGACCTGGCCCGTGCCGTTGGTGCGCAGGCCGCTAAACCACATGCTGTTGCCGTTATCGGTGAGCGACACCGAGCTGTTGAGCATGTTCCAGCTGACATCGGCAGTAACGCCCTTGAGGCCGGAGTTGATGTCGCCGCCCGGGCGCAGCTTCAGCCAGTTTT
>JBCECW010000642.1:0-2573 GCA_039207785.1 Pseudomonas sp.
AACTGGTGCTACGCGGCGGCTCATGCGTCACCCCAGCCGGCCATTCCCGCCTTAGCTATCGCAACTTCTTCTACGCGGGCCAACGCTGGATGTTTTCCGGCTTGCGCCTGGCACGCGACCTTCCTTCCGAGAGCAAGACCGACACCAGCGACGCCGCGAACTACACCAGCACCTTTGCCCAGGACGTCCGCGCCGGGCTGGGCAAAGCGGAGAAAAGTCTGGCGCCCAAGTACTTCTACGATGCCGCCGGCTCCGAGCTATTCGAGGCGATCTGCCGCACCCGCGAGTACTACCCAACCCGCGCCGAAACCGCCTTGCTCAAAGACATTGCCCACGAACTTTCCGCCTGCATCCCCGATGGCGCCGCCCTAATCGAATTTGGCAGCGGTGCCAGCATCAAAACCCGCCTGCTGCTGGAGGCCTCGCCGCAACTGGACGTCTATATCCCGCTGGATATCAGCGAAAGCGCGCTGCGCAACGCCACCGTGCAACTGCAAAAAAGCTACCCGGCGTTGTGGGTAGCCCCCGAAGTCGGCGACTTCTGTCACCTGGGCGACTTACCAATGCCGGCGCGTACCCGCCCACGAGTGGCGTTTTTCCCAGGCTCGACCCTGGGCAACTTCTGCCAGCAGGACTCGGTGGACTTCCTACGCTCGGTACGGCGTTTTCTCGGTGAAGACGCTCGACTGATCGTTGGCCTCGATATGCTTAAAGATATCGCCATGCTGGAAGCGGCCTACGACGATGCCGACGGCATCACCGCCCAATTCAACAAAAACCTGCTCACCCGGATAAACCGCGAACTGGGCGGCACCTTTAACGTGGAGCAGTTTCTCCACCTGGCGCAGTGGAACCCTGAGCAAAGCTGCATGGAGATGTTTCTGGTCAGAACCCAGGATCAGGACGTCGAGGCCGCCGGCCAGACCTTTCATTTTGCCGAGGGCGAGCGCCTGCATACCGAGTGCTCGCATAAATACACGCCGGACGCCGTGCAGCGCCTGGCCGAATCGGCGGGCTGGACGTTGGAGCGGCAATGGCTGAGCCCGGCGCCACAGGTGGGCATCTTTCTCCTGCATGGCTGATACAGCTCAGCCATGCCCCTCCACCGCCAAGCGAATCAGGTTACCCACCTGCTCGGCCTGAGCTGGATTAGTGCAATTGGTAAAGCCCAGCAGCAACCCCGACTCACCCGGCGCCGATGCGGCCCAGCGCGACAGGGCCTGTACCGAAAAGCCTTTGCTTAACAGATGCTCGGCCAGCGCAATGTCGTTGACCGCCGGCGGCAAGCGCAGCACCAGATGCATGCCGCCGGGCGATGGCTCTACCCTTAGCTGTGCCGGCAAGCTGCGTTCCAGGGCGGCGATAGTGGCTGCACGACGCTCGTTATATAGCCGGCGCATCCGCTGGATATGACGGGTGAAATGCCCCTCGGCGATAAACTCGGCCACCAGCGCCTGGGTCATGCTGGGCGAACCGGCGGCAAACAGGGTGCGCCCTACCCGCTCAAATGTTGCCACCTGCGCTTGTGGCACCACCAGGTACGCCAAGCGAATCCCCGGGAACAGCACCTTGCTAAAGGTGCCGGCGTATAGCACACGACCATTGCGATCCAGGCTGGCCAACGCCGGCAATGGGCGACTGATATAGCGGTACTCGCCGTCGTAATCATCCTCGACCACCCAGGCGTTCTGCCTCGCCGCCCAGTCCAGCAGCAACTGCCGACGTGGCAGCGACAATGCCATCGACAGCGGGCTTTGATGCCCCGGCGTCACCAGCACGGCCTTGGCATCATTGGCCTGCGTGATACCGCGCTCGATATCCATGCCCTCGCTATCCACGGCCACCGGCGCCAACGCCACGCCGAATTGGCGAAGAATCTGCCGGGTTGGCGGAAACCCCGGATCTTCCACCCACACCCGCTCACCCGCCTGCAGCAGCGCATGGGCGACAAACGCCAGGCTGTTGCGCCAGCCACTGGTGACAAATACTTGGTGGGCGCCGCAATCAATGCCCCTGGCTACCTGCAAGTACGAGGCGATAGCACTGCGCAATTGCGGCAGGCCGTGAGGCGCGGGGTAATCCAGGTCGCCCAGGCGCATGCCACGCATATAGCGAGCGCCCAACCGCGCCCAGATTTTGCGAGGAAACGCGTCCAGCGCCGGTACGCCCATCTGAAACGGCAGCAGGTGCGAGGGGCGCCACAGCGCGTCCGGCGCATCTTCCTGTGGTGCCGGTGCGTTCGCCGCAGAGCGGCTGGCAACCGGTAGCGTTTGCAAGTCTGGGTTAACCGCGGTCCCGGCCTGCCCGCGGCTAAGCAAATAGCCCTCACTGATCAGCAACGAATACGCCAGCTCCACCGTGCCCCGCGCTACGCCAAGGTCCTTGGCCAGGGCACGGGCCGAAGGCAGGCGGTCGCCCGGTTTTAGCGCGCCATTGGCAATGGCCGCCAGCACACGCTCATACAGCTGGCGGTACAACGGCTGGGTGGTCGAGTCTGCCAATGGCGCAAAAGCGGGTGAAGTCGAGCGGATCATGGCCTAGTCAAAATGCTGATTCTTGGCTCAGTGCAATGG
>JBCECW010000643.1:0-2572 GCA_039207785.1 Pseudomonas sp.
CTGGCTGGCGACCCGGGCGTGGCCCGGCCATCACTCCCCGTGTCCAGGGTTCGCCAGCAAGCTGGCTCCGACGGGGACGGATATGGGGCTGTAGCGCTGTAATAGCCGCCGGCTGTACCAGGCCTTCACGCCGTCAACCCGGTATCGTGGGCGCCTTTTACTGCCAAGGAACGCGCCCATGCCTCTCGCCTTTCACCAGATCGACGCCTTCACCCAGCAGCCGTTTGCCGGCAACCCGGCGATTGTCTACCGCCTCGACAGTTGGCTGGCCGACGTGCGCATGCAGGCCATTGCCGCCGAGCACAACCTGGCGGAAACCGCGTTTGTGGTGAAGGAGGGCGCCGTGTGGCATATCCGCTGGTTTACCCCGGCCTGCGAAGTGCCGTTGTGCGGCCATGCCACCTTGGCCAGTGCCTTTGCCTTGTTCGAGCTGCACGGTGAAACCGCGCCCCAGCTGGACTTTATCTGCCAGTCCGGCGCCCTCAGTGTCCGCCGCGAAGGCCAGCGCCTGGTGCTGGATTTCCCCACGCTGCCGGGCAAGCGGATCGAGCCCAGCGCGGCGATCAAGGCGGCGGTCAACGGCCCGGTGGTCGAGGTGCTGGATACCGGCAAGGAGCTGCTGGTGGTGCTGGAAAACGAGCAGCAGGTGCGCGAATGCCAGCCTGATCTCGCCGTCGTGGCCACGCTGCCGTGGCTGGGCATGATCGTCACCGCGCCGGGCCAGCAGCATGATTTTGTCTCCCGCTACTTCGCCCCGGCCATTGGCATTGATGAAGACCCGGTTACCGGCTCCATCCACTGCAGCCTGATTCCTTACTGGGCTGAGCGTCTGGAAAAGACCGAGCTTGCTGCGTTCCAATGCTCGGCACGCGGCGGCGAGCTGTTTTGCCGGCTGGACGGCGAGCGGGTAAAAATCGCCGGCCATGCGGTGCTGGTGGCCAGCGGCCAACTGCATCTGTGAGGCGCAAATTGGCCAGCGACCAAGCGCGACGGAAACGGCTGGTTATACTGCCGTAACGATCCTTACGGAGAAGGACCCGCCGATGCCGTCTCGCCAACAACGGTTGCGCGTACGCCGGATACTCTTGGCCAGCAGTGCGTCCGTTGGCTACCTGTTGCTGTGCTGGCTGGCATTCGTCACTGGCTTTATGCAGCTGACCGTCGCCGGCATGCTGTTGCTGACCATCGCGGTGCTGGCCATCGCCGGCGGTTTTCTCGCCCTGACCTGGTTCAACCTCAACCTGCGTTTTCACGACCCCAGCCTGACGTTGCCGCAGATGAGCGTGTCCATCGCGGTGATATTTGCCAGCGTGTATTTCGCCGACAGCCTGCGTTCGCTGTTTCTGATGATGGTGCTGGTGGTGCTGATGTTCGGCGCCTTCCGCTTGAGCCTGCGCGGCTTTGTGCGTATCGGCCTGTATACGGCAGCGTGCTATATCGCGCTGATGGCGGCGCTGGTACACCGCGGCATGAGCTTCGACTGGCACGTGGAGGCCATTCGTGCCCTGGCGTTTTTTGTGCTAATTGGCGGGGTGTCGATGCTGGGCCTGGAAATGAGCCGGCTGCGCGACATTCTGCAAGAGCGCAACCGCGACCTGCAGGTGGCGCTGGAACGTATCCAGCAACTGGCAATTACCGATGAACTCACCGGCTTGTATAACCGCCGCTTCGCCAATGAGGTGCTGGACCAGCAGAAGGCCCTGGCGGATCGCGGCACCTACGATTTTGTCTTGTGCCTGCTGGATCTGGATTTCTTCAAGCACGTCAACGATGCCTACGGCCATCACGGTGGCGATGCGGTGCTGTGCCAGCTTGGGCAAATTCTGCAGGGGGCGATTCGCGATGTGGATTTTGTCGCGCGCATGGGTGGCGAGGAGTTTTTGCTGATCCTGTCCAATACCAACGAGGCGGGTGCTCAACAGGCCATGGCGCGGTTGCGCGAAACCTTGCGCAGCACGCTATGGGAAGGCTACCCGCAACTGCGCATGACGGTGTCGGTGGGGATCAGCTGCTATATCAGCCCGGAGCCGTGGCAAACCACCATGCAGCGGGGCGACCGGGCGTTGTACCAGGCCAAGGACAATGGCCGTGACCAGGTGGTGGCGCTTTAGAGCGCACTGCCCGGTGCGGCGAAGGTCACCACTTGGCTCGCTGCCAGCCGCACACCTACATGTTCGCCGGCCTGACGCTGCACATGGCCGGGGAACAACGCTTCGATATGGCCGCCGGTGGCCAGGCGCAGGCGATACAAGGTGTTGGCACCGAGGAAGCTGCTGCTTAGCACCAACGCTGGCTGGCCATCCTGTTCGGCAAAGGCCACATCGTCGGGGCGCAGCAATACGTCCACCGGGCTGCCGCTCGGCCAGTCACGGGGTTGGCAGTGGATCACGCCGAGTTCGGTTTGCACCGCTTCGCGGTTGAGCAACTCGCCGCGAATAAAGTAACCCTGGCCGATAAAGCTGGCGACAAAGGCGGTTTGCGGCCGGTGGTAGAGGTTATAGGGCGTGTCCCATTGCTCCAGGTGGCCTTCCTTGAACACCCCCACCTTGTCGCTGACGGCAAAGGCTTCCTC
>JBCECW010000644.1:0-1075 GCA_039207785.1 Pseudomonas sp.
ACCACGCCCAGCGGTTCGTGGATGTGATAGGCCACGGTGTGTTCGGTGATTTCGGCGGCAGAGCCTTCCTGGGCGCGGATGCAGCCGGCGAAGTAGCGGAAGTGGTCGGCGGCCAGCGGGATATCGGCGTTCAGGGTTTCCCGTACAGCCTTGCCGTTGTCCCAGGTTTCGGTAACGGCCAGCACCTCCAGGTTGGCTTCGATACGGTCGGCGATTTTCAGCAGGATCAGCGAGCGGTCCTGGGCCGAGGTCTTTCCCCAGGCATCGGCGGCGGCATGGGCCGCGTCCAGGGCTTTGTCGATATCTTCGGCAGTGGAGCGGGGGAATTCGGCAATGGCTTTGCCATTTACCGGCGAGGTGTTGGTGAAGTACTGGCCTTTGACCGGGGCCACGAACTCGCCGTTGATGTAATTGCCATAGCGGCTCTTGAAGGAAACGATGGCGCCGCTGGTGCCCGGATGTGCGTATTGCATGGTGAGGTGCTCCTGGCTTTGTGCTTATGGGTGGAGTACGCGCAATTGCGCTGGGTTAAGCGTAGAGCAAGGGCTGCGCCAGACGCGTCCGAATACACGCCAACGGCCTGTGCCGGAGGATTGACGGCACCTGTACGGCGCCTGGTTGGCGCGCGTAACTAATTGATGGGCGGTTGTGCAACAGCGCCGGTGACAGTTTGTCCCATTCTTGGTACAGCCTCTGGGGCACGGGCAGGCTATGCTCAGCCAGCCCCGCCGCTAGCACGGAAAAATAGAGGGCACACTGCGGAGAACAATAACAATGCAGAGTCATTTCAATCGTCACACCCAGCAGGTGATGACGCTGGCCCAAGGCAAGACCCAGTTCGACGGCCCGGCGGCCGATCCGTCCATCGCCCGCTCCTGGCTGCGCTGCCTGCAGGACTATCACCTGGACCCCGGCCAGACCATGGCCCCCACCGTGCTCGAACACGGGCGGCTGCTGGAGCGCCGCGAGCACTTGCAACAAGTGCTGGAAATCGCCAGCGGCGAGATGACCCACCTCTATCAGCAACTGGCTGGCGCCGGCCATGCGGTGCTGCTTACCGATGCCCGCGGGGTGA
>JBCECW010000644.1:1085-2566 GCA_039207785.1 Pseudomonas sp.
TCAATAGCGTCACCGGCAGCGCCGAGCGCAAAACCTTCGAGCGTGCCGGCCTGTGGCTGGGCGCCGACTGGAGTGAAGCCTGCGAGGGCACCAACGGCATCGGCACCTGCCTGGTGGAGCGCCAGGCGCTGACCATCCACCAGGACGAACATTTCCGTGGCCGGCATACCGGCCTGACCTGCTCGGCCAGCCCGGTATTCGACTGCCAGGGCGATCTGCTGGCGGTGCTGGATGTGTCGTCGGCGCGCCAGGATGTCTCGCGGCAAAGCCAGTTCCACACCATGGCGTTGGTCAATCTGTCGGCCAAGATGATCGAGAGCTGCTATTTCCTGCGTCGCTTCGAAGGCCAATGGTTACTGCGCTTTCATTTGCAGGCCGAATACGTCGGCCTGTTTAGCGAAGGCCTGCTGGCGTTTGATGGCGAAGGGCGTATCAGCGCGGTCAACCAGAGCGCCATGAACCTGCTGGGCCAGGGCCGTGCCGAGCTGATCGGCCAGCCGCTGGAAGCCTTCTTCGACTGCCGCCTGGATGAGCTATGCGGCCGCGCCAACCTGGCCAGTAGTTGGCCATTGCGTAGCCATAACGGCCGCGCCCTGTTTGCCCAGCTGCGCGGCGTGGCGAAAAGCCCGGTGGCGACCCTGAGCCGCTTGACCAGCAAGCAGCCGGCCGCCGATATCCCGCCCAGCCTGTGCCTGGGCGATGTGGCCTTGCAGGGGGAATTCCGCCGGGCGCTCAGGGTGTTCGAGCGCGATGTGCCGCTGCTGATCAATGGCGAAACCGGCACCGGCAAGGAAGCCTTCGCCAAGGCGATCCACCAGGCCAGCTCCCGCGCGGGGCAGGCTTTTGTAGCGCTGAACTGCGCTGCCATCCCGGAAAGCCTGATCGAGAGCGAGTTGTTCGGCTATCGCGGCGGTAGCTTCACCGGCGCGCGCAAGGAAGGCATGAGCGGCAAGCTACAACAGGCCGATGGCGGCACCCTGTTTCTCGATGAAATCGGCGATATGCCGCTGGCGCTGCAAACCCGCCTGCTGCGGGTATTGGAAGAGCGCCAGGTGGTGCCGATCGGCGGCACTTCGCAGGCGGTGAATGTGCGGGTAATCAGCGCCACCCACCGCGAGCTGGGCGAGCATGTGGCCGCCGGCAGCTTTCGCGAAGACCTGTATTACCGCCTCAACGGCCTGGTGCTGAGCCTGCCGCCGTTGCGTGAGCGCAGTGACCGCGAGCAACTGCTGCAGCATTTGCTGGCCGAAGAGGCACAGGGCCAGCCGTTACGGCTGGAGGCCGATGCCCGCCAGGCGCTACTGGCGCACCCCTGGCCTGGCAATGTGCGGCAACTGCGTAATGTGCTGCGTACGCTGGTCGCCTTGTGCGAAGGCGAGCGGATTGGCCTGGCAGATTTGCCGGCCGAGCTGCGCAAGCCGGCGCGGGTGGCGCATGCAACGGTCGAGCAACCCCTGCACGCGGCCGAGCGCAGCACCCTG
>JBCECW010000645.1:0-1362 GCA_039207785.1 Pseudomonas sp.
GGGGCGGTCCAGGCTCTGCCGGTAGCCCTGTTCGAATTCGGCAACCAGTTGCGCTGCCGTGGTAGTGGCCTTGACCTGGCCCACGCCATGGCCGGCCGACCACACGTCTTTCCAGGCCTTGTTGGCGCTGGCGATATCGCCGGAGAAATCCACCGCGGCACTGGCCTCGCCGCTCGGGTCGATCTGCTCCCGCAGCAGCGAGGGCCTGAGCCAGTTGGCCAACACCCCGCTGACGGCTTTGCTGGCGACCAGGTCATCCATGCCGCAGTCGCTAAGCATCAGCCGGTAGTCATTGCTCACCAGGCTTTCCTCCGCGGCAATAAAGCGCGTGCCGACCACGGCGAAATCCGCACCCAGTACCTGCACCGCATGCACATCGCGGCCATTGCTGATGGCGCCGGCCACGCCCAGCGGGCCGTCCCAGAACTCACGCACTTCGGCGATAAAGGCGAACGGGTTGTAGCTGCCGGTGTGGCCGCCGGCGCCATGGCACACCAGCACCAGGCCATCGACGCCGGCCGCCACGGCCTTGCGCGCCATGGCCGGGTTGATGACATCGGCCAGCACCTGGCCGCCGTAGCCATGCACGGTATCGATTACTCGGTTGGGGCTGCCAAGGGCCGTAGACACCAGCGGCGGCTGGTAACGGCGAACCAGTTCCAGCTCGGCATCGAAGCGGTCGTAACTGCTGTGCACGATCATATTCAGCAGCCATGGCGCTGGTGTTTCGCCACGCAGCCGCGCGGCACCCAGCCAGGCCTCGATCTGCGCCAGCCAATCGTCCAATTGAGCGACGGTGCGCGCATTGGGTGCCGGCAAACTGCCGATCACTCCCGCCAGGCAACAGGCGCTGAGCAGCTGCGGGCCGGAGACCAGAAACATCGGCGCCGCCATAATCGGTACAGGCAGCGATGCCAGGGTTTGTAACAAGGGGCTCTTGAGCTGGCTCATCTCAGCGCTTGCCCCCGGTATGTATGCCAGGGCTACGCACTTCCCAGCCGCCGTCACTGTGGATGATATGGCCGGTGGTCAAGGCCGAGTCGCGCCGGGAAGCCAGCAACACATAGTGACCGGTGTGCTCCTCGGGCTCGGCGATACGTTGCAGCGGCACCGACTGCGCCGCGTTGGCGGCAAACCCTTGAATCTGGTTCAGCGGCACGCTGCGCTGGTTAAGGCCCGCCAGGCTTTTCATCGGCGTATTGGTGGCGCCGGGGGCCACACCATTGACGCGGATATCCGGCGCCAGCTCATACGCCAGCTGACGAATCATGCCGACCAGGGCGTGCTTGGATGTGACATATAAGATGCCGCCACCGCCTGCGTAGAAGGCGCTGTTGGACAGGGTAAAGATCATGCTGCCGC
>JBCECW010000645.1:1372-2561 GCA_039207785.1 Pseudomonas sp.
GACGTGACCGCGCACGACTTGCCGCCCGCCGCGGTGGGCAGGTAACTGATCTGCGCTTCGATGTCCGGTGGCTTCGCTGGTGAGGTCATGGCGTCGGTGTTCGCAGGGCGGCCGTGGCGCATCGAGCGCCGAGCAGATAGCCCTGCACATTCACGGCAAAAAGCTTCTGGAACGTGCCTGCCAACTCCTCGGCCGGTATACGTTCCAGGCGAGTGAAGTAGTCGAATACTGCGGCATTGCCAACAAAGGTATCGAGCTTGCCAAACGCCTCCAGGGTGGCCGCCACGGCGGCCTGGTTATCCGCCAGCTGGGTCACATCACCGGCCACGGTAATCACCCGCTCGCCCAACTCAGCCTGCAAGGCCTCGAGTTGCTCCGGATCACGGGCCATTACCGCCACCCGCGCGCCCTCTTGCACATAGCGCCGCACAATGGCGCTGCCAATACCGCCGGTACCACCGGTGACCAACGCCACCTGCCCTTCGAGCCAGCCCATAGGACCTCCTAGAGAAAGGTGTTGATGTTCTTGCCCAGCAACATCGCGTTAGGGATAAGGATTTTGCGTTTGAGCAACTTCAGGCCATCGGCCTCCACGCGCAGCACATCCTCGCGACGCCCCACCAGTTGGTGCTGCTCATCCAGGCCACGGCTGCGCTGGTTGATAAAGCAGGAATAGGCGACGAACTCATGGGCCTCGGTGCCGGCATACACCTCGATATTGCTGATCAGGTGCACGTTGCGCGTCGGTGGGTTTTCCGCCCAGGCCGAGGGTTGCTTGAAACGCGCCACACGACGTTTGAGGTCGCGCATGCCGTCGTCGAAAAACGCCATATGCTCCAGCCGATACGGCCCGGACTTGTCCTCGCGACGGCGGTTTTCAATACCCGGCATCCAGTAGTGAATGGCCTCGGAAAGCATCAGCAACCAGTCGTCCCAGCATTCGTTGTCCAGCAGCCGTGCTTCACGCAGCAAAAAGGCTTCGACGGCACGGGCATCGTCGATATCCGCCAGCAATTCTGTAGTCATGCTCGGCCCTCCCTAGCGCAACGTGCCGTTACGGTCGGGCACATCGGCCCAGGTGGGTGCTTGCAGCAGGTCCTTCCAACGCTGGTAGAACGCCCGCGAATTGCACTCGTTAAGCTGGCCCCTGAACACGTTGCCGGGCCGCTCGCTGTCGTCGATGCGTCGC
>JBCECW010000646.1:0-2544 GCA_039207785.1 Pseudomonas sp.
GCCTGGAGCCGACTACTCCCCAAAAAAGGTAACTACCCCATGAAAGCTCTAGTTTTTCTGGCGTTGGCGGGCTACGCCTGCGTGTCTCTGGCCGCTGAACCCAGCGATAGCCAGGCGCAACCGGCAGTCGAGCAATATGCCTATGGCATGGAATTGGATGTGGCGCGCGTCATCTCCATTTCCAATGACAACCACGAGTGCGCCGTCGGCCCGGCGTGGATCACCTTCGAAGACCATCAAGGCCAGCGCCATACCGTCGAGTATCGGCAGATGGGCGATGGTTGTTCCAACGGTTGAGGTTTGCCGGATCGCGGCATTCGCCGCGATCCTTTTTATTTCTCTTTCGCCGCGCTTACCCCTTCCAGGGTGGAGAACGAGGTGTCCTTGGCGGTGAGCAGAAAGTCGCGCATAAACGGCGCATCGAGCATATCGCTGCGAATACCGGCATACAGCGTGGCGAACAGGCCCTTGTCGCCCAGGCGCTTGGCCGTCACATAACCGCGCGAGCTGTACTCATGCAGCGCCCAGTTGGGCAAGCCGCATACGCCGCGGCCGCTGGCCACCAACTGCATCATCATTACCGTCAGTTCCGAGGTGCGGACTTGCGCCGGCTCGATATCGGCCGGCTCAAGGAAGCGGGTAAAGATATCCAGGCGGTCGCGCTCCACCGGGTAGGTAATCAGGGTTTCCTTGGCCAGGTCGCCGGGCACGATATAGGGCTTTTTCGCCAGGTCATGCTGGTTGGCCACGGCCAGCATGGCTTCGTAGGTAAACAGCGGCACATAGGTGATGCCGGCGAGGTCGATGGGGTCGGAGGTCACCACCAGGTCGAGGTCGCCACGGGCCAGCGCTGGCAGCGGGGCAAAGGAAAAACCCGAGGCCAGGTCCAGTTCCACTTCCGGCCAGGCATCGCGAAATTGGTCGATGGTCGGCATCAGCCACTGGAAGCAGCTGTGGCATTCGATAGCCATATGCAAACGGCCGGCGGTGCCACCCACCAGTCGCGCCATATCTCGCTCGGCGGCGCGCAATTGTGGCAACAGCGAATCGGCCAGTTGCAGCAGGCGCAGGCCGGCGCTGGTAAAGCGCACCGGCTTGGTCTTGCGCACAAACAGCGGCATGCCCAGGCGCTCTTCGAGTTCCTTGAACTGGTGGGAGAGGGCGGACTGGGTCAGGTGCAGGCGCTCGGCGGCTTCCACCAGGCTGTCGGTTTCGCGCAAGGCATGCAGGGTTTTCAGGTGGCGCAATTCCAACATGGCCGGGCTCTCATGGCAGTAGGGGCGGGAACATGAGCGAAATTAACGTGAGTTAATTTATGGTTCAATAAAAAATTGGTGAGTTTTACTCATACTTGTAGGGTGTGCTTCGCGCACCGAGCGATCTCCCGCCAAACCGCTTGGTGCGCGGAGCACACCCTACGAAAAGCAAAAACGTTACCGTTCGGCGCCCTTCATCAAATTGTCACGGTTATGTGGCAGCGCGCTTGTACAGATGTCAGCACACTCGCGCCCTACTGGGGTTCTGCGTGCTGGTGTTTTCCTATGCGTGTGTTTCTTTTCTGGGCCGCCTTGTGGTGTGCCTGGCCGTCTTTTGCGGCCTCGCGGTGCGACGTTAATGTTCCGACGCAACGAGCTGATCTGGGCGAGGTCAATCTGGCTTACCAGAGTATCGGGCGTGAGTCCGATCCGGCGCTGTTGCTGGTAATGGGCCTGGGTGGGCAGTTGATTCACTGGCCCGATGAAGTGGTGGTTGCCCTCTGCCAGCAGGGCTTTCGCGTTATCCGCTATGACAACCGTGATGTCGGCCTGTCCACCTGGGCCCATGCGCCGGAGTCGGCCAACCTTACCTATGAAGTTCTGCGCTACAAGCTCGGTTTTTCCGTCACCGCACCCTATAGCCTGACCGATATGGCCGGCGATGCCTTGGGCCTGATGGACAGCCTGCATGTCTCGCGCTTTCACCTGCTGGGCGCCAGCATGGGCGGCATGATCGCCCAGCATATGGCTGACATGGCGCCGGCCCGCGTCGCCAGCCTGACGCTGATCATGACCAGCTCCGGCGCCCAAGGCCTGCCAGAACCTAAACCCGCCTTGCTGGCGCTGCTGGCCCGCCGCGAAGCCCCCAATCGCGAAGTGGCCATCGAGCAGCAGGCCGATCTGCTCGCGGCCCTGGGCAGCCCCAGCGTGCATGATGATCGCGCGCTGCTTAAAGAGCAGGCCGCGGTTGCCTATGACCGCGCCTTTAACCCGGCCGGCGTGCAACGGCAGATTCTCGCCATCCTCGCCGAGCCCAGCCGCGTGGCCTTGCTCGACCGCCTGCGGGTACCGACCCTGGTGGTGCATGGCACCGCCGACCCGCTGTTGCCGGTGATGCATGGCGTGCATGTCGCCGCCCATATCAAGGGCGCGCAACTGAAGCTGATTCCAGGCCTTGCTCATCGTTTCCAGGAGGCGTTCAAGGCGCCGTTGCTGGCGGCGGTATTGCCGTATCTGGCCGAGCATCGTCAGCCGGTGGGGTTGGCGCAGTTGTAAGGGCATCGTCGCT
>JBCECW010000647.1:0-2543 GCA_039207785.1 Pseudomonas sp.
CTGGATCGGGGCTTTGTTATTGCCGGTTCTGCGAAAGGGTTATGCCGCGAAACCGCCATCGATGGTCAGGCTGGCACCGGTGATGTAGCCGGCTTCCGGGCCCGCCAGGTAGCTGACAAAGCTGGCGATCTCTTCCACCTTGCCGTAACGGCCCAGGGCCATGCCTTGTTTCAGGGTGTCGGCAAACTCGCCGCTGTCCGGGTTCATATCGGTGTCCACCGGGCCTGGCTGCACGTTGTTAACGGTGATGCCACGTGGGCCCAGGTCGCGGGACAGGCCTTGGGTAAAACCAACGATGGCCGCCTTGCTCATGGCGTAGATCGAACCGCCGGCGAAGGGAATGCGGTCAGCGTTGGTGCTGCCGATGGTGATGATGCGGCCGTTGTTGCGCAGGTGGCGGGCAGCTTCCTGGCTGGCGATAACGACGCTGCGTACGTTGATCGACAGGGTGCGGTCGATGTCGTCGATGCTCAGTTGTTCGATTGGGGCCACGGCCAGTACGCCAGCGTTGTTGACCAGAATGTCCAGGCCGCCAAAGGTTTCGACGGTTTGGCTGATGGCGCCGCGAATCGCTTGTTCATTGGCGCTGTCAGCGCGGATGGCCAGTGCTTTACCGCCAGCGGCAACGATTTCGGCTACCAGGCCTTCGGATGCTTGCGCGCTTTGGCTGTAGGTGAAGGCAACGGCAGCGCCGTCACGGGCCAGGCGTTTGACGATGGCCGCGCCGATACCACGGGAACCGCCTTGTACGAATGCAACTTTGCCGATCAGGGATGCTTGAGTAGTCATGGTGTTCTCCAAATAAGTAAGGGGTAGTTCGTTAGGGTGTGTCGCTTGGTGTTGGAGCTAGTATCTACAGCGAATTACCCTTCGAATAGCGGGTAATTCGGATATGCTTTCGATCCAAACGGTATGGAATAAACCATGGATACGCTGAACTGCATCGAGTGTTTTATTCGTAGCGCCGAGGCCGGCAGCTTTGCCCAGGCCGCGCGCCGCCTGGGGTTGACCCCGGCAGCGGTAGGCAAGAACGTCGCCCGCCTGGAAGAGAGCCTGGACGTGCGGCTGTTCCAGCGTAGTACCCGCAAGCTGAGCTTGACGGAGGCCGGTGAATATTTTTTGGCGGAGGCGGCGGGGGGCTTGAATACCCTGCAGCTGGCGATGGGCAACCTGACGTCGCTAAAAAGCCAGCCGGCCGGCACGCTGAAGGTGAGCATGGGCTTGTCGTTCGGGCGCGAATATATGGTGCCGCTCTTGGGCGAGTTTCTGCAGCGCTACCCGCGGGTGGTGCCGGACTGGCACTTCGACAACCGCCCGGTGGACCTGATTGCCGAAGGCTTTGATGCCGCCGTGGGCGGTGGTTTCGATTTGCCCCAGGGTGTGGTGGCCCGCGAGCTGGCGCCCGCGCACCGAGTGCTGCTGGCGTCCGAGGCCTATCTGGAAAGCGCCCCACCCCTGCGCTCGCCCGCTGACCTGCCCACCCATGCCGGCATCCTGATCCGCTCGCCACAAATTGGCCGAATCCGCCCGCTGCCTTTACGCAATCGCGATGGCGCATTGGCGCCGATAGAGATTCAGCCCCGCATGACCTTGAGCGACCCGGAAGCCGCCTGTGCGGCAGCGCAAATTGGCCTGGGCATCGCCCTGGTCAGCGTCGCCCACGCCTTGCCGTATTTGCGCAAAGGCACGGTGCAACGGGTATTGCCCGATTGGTATGTCGATGCCGGCGCCACCACGTTGTATTTCGCTGGGCAGAAATTGCTGCCACAGAAGACAAGGGTGTTTGTCGACTTTGTGGTGGAGCGCTTTAAAGCGTTGGAGTTGCAGACGCAGTTGTCGGCGGTGCACGGCCCCGCTTCTTGAGAACGCAATGGTGCGCGGAGCGCACCCTACGGAGCCGCGATGGCTTTCGTAGGGTGTGCTTCGCGCACCAAGCGATCTACGGGGCGGTGCGTTACCAGCGGTAGGCTACGCCTGCCGTGACCGTACGCTCGGCGCCATAAAACGCGGCGTAGGTGTAGTTCACATAGTCTTCGTCGGTGAGGTTGGTGACGTTCAGGGTCACGTCCCACGGGCCGACTTTATAGCCGAGCAGGGCGTCCACCAGGGTGTAGGAGGGCGCGACGATATCGGTGTTGAACAGCCCCGGAACCTCGTCGACATAACGCACACCCACGCCGGCACGCAGCTCGCCCGGGCCTACCTGGCCGAAGCGATAGTCACCCCAGATGGAGGCCATATTGCGCGGCATGCCACCACTTTTCTGGCCTTCGTCGCCAGCGTTGCTTTTGGTCACCTCGGCTTCGGTGTAGGCGTAGCTGGCCGTCAGGCTGGCGTTGGCACCGATATCGGTCTTGGCTTCCAGTTCCACCCCACGCGAACGCACTTCACCGGTTTGCACCTGGTAGTTGGTATTCACCGGGTCAGTGGTCAGCACGTTTTTTTGCGTTAGCTGGTCGAGGGCAACCGAGTACAGGCTGTTGCCGCCTGGCGGCTGGTAGCGGATGCCGACCTCGTACTGCTCGCCCTTGGTCGGGTCGAAC
>JBCECW010000648.1:0-2529 GCA_039207785.1 Pseudomonas sp.
GCCTTCGACAAGCCGGAAATCGTCGTCGATATCGACCGCGCCAAAGCCGCGCAGATGGGCGTGAATATGGAAGACCTCGGCGGCACCCTGTCGACCCTGTTGGGTGAAGGCGAGATCAACCGCTTCACCATCGACGGGCGCAGCTACAAGGTGATTGCCCAGGTGGAGCGCGCCTACCGCGACAACCCCAACTGGCTGAGCAACTACTACGTGCGCAACAACCGCAACGAGATGGTGCCGCTGGCCACGCTGATTACCGTGCACGACAGCGCGCGGCCTACCCAGCTCAACCAGTTCCAGCAGTTGAACTCGGCGATCATTCAAGGCTTCCCGATCGTGAGCATGGGTGAAGCCATCGACACCGTGCGGCAGATTGCCGAAGAAGAAGCGCCCCGCGGCTTTGCCTTCGACTATGCCGGCGCCTCGCGGCAATACGTGCAGGAAGGCAGCGCGCTGTACATCACCTTCGCCCTGGCCTTGGCGCTGATCTTCCTGGTGCTGGCCGCGCAGTTCGAAAGCTTCCGCGATCCGCTGGTGATCATGGTCACGGTGCCGCTGTCGATCTG
This sequence comes from Pseudomonas sp., assembly GCA_039207785.1. GTDB lineage: Bacteria > Pseudomonadota > Gammaproteobacteria > Pseudomonadales > Pseudomonadaceae > Aquipseudomonas. The sequence goes on from JBCECW010000648.1 coordinate 567, forward strand.
CGGTGCACTGGTGCCGTTGTTCCTCGGCTACTCGAGCATGAATATCTACACCCAGGTGGGCCTGGTGACGCTGATTGGCCTGATCACCAAGCACGGCATCCTGATCGTTGAGTTCGCCAACCAACTGCGCCGTGAGCAGGGTTTGTCCCGTCGTGCGGCGATTGAAGAAGCGGCGGCGATTCGTCTGCGCCCGGTGCTGATGACCACGGCGGCGATGGTGTTCGGTATGGTGCCGTTGATTCTGGCCACCGGTGCCGGGGCGGTCAGCCGCTTCGATATCGGCCTGGTGATTGCCACCGGGATGTCGGTGGGTACGCTGTTTACCCTGTTTGTGCTGCCGTGCGTGTACACCTTGCTGGCCAAGCCGGATGCCAAGGTCGACCCCGAGCCGGAGGTAGTGGCTAGCAGCAACGGCCCGACTCACCCGCTAATTTCGTAAGCTACTCAGCCCCGCCTCGGCGGGGCTTTTTATTGCCGCTGCCCACAAGAATAAGGAAGCCACCCATGTCCAAAACCGTGTTGATCACCGGCTGTTCCAGCGGAATTGGCCGTGCCCTGGCCGATGCCTTCAAGACCGCCGGCTACCGCGTATGGGCCACTGCGCGTAAAACGCCCGACCTCGACGCGCTGGCTGCCGCCGGCTTTACCGCCGTGCACCTGGACGTCAACGACAGCGCCGCCGTCGCGCAGCTGGCTGCACGCATTAGCAGCGAAGCCGGTGGCCTGGATGTACTGATCAACAACGCCGGCTATGGCGCCATGGGGCCGCTGCTGGACGGTGGCCGCGAGGCGCTGCAACGGCAGTTCGACACCAATGTATTTGCCCTGCTGGATGTCACCCGCGCGCTGTTTCCCCTGCTGCGGGCAAACCGTGGGGTGGTGGTGAATATCGGCAGTGTGTCGGGGGTATTGGTCACGCCATTTGCCGCCGCCTACTGCGCCTCGAAAGCCGCCGTACATGCCCTCAGTGATGGCCTGCGGATGGAGCTGGCGCCCTTTGGTGTTCGCGTGCTGGAAGTACAGCCCGGGGCGATTGAATCGAGCTTTGGCGCCAATGCCACGCGCGAGGCCGAGCAATTGATTGCCGAGGACTCACCGTGGTGGCCGATCCGCGAAGGTATTCGCGCGCGGGCGCGGGCTTCGCAAGACAAGCCGACCCCGGCGAGCGACGTGGCGCAAACCATCCTGGCCGCCGTGCAACGCCCCACGCCGCCACGGCTGCTGCGCGTAGGCAATGGCGGGCGGGCATTGCCATTGCTTGCCGCGTTGGTGCCCAAGGCGGTGCTGGAGTGGGGGTTGAAGAAGAAGTTTGGCCTGGCCGGCACCTTGTAACGGCGGGGTTACACAATCCGTAGGAGCCAGCTTGCTGGCGAATCCTGGAAACCTTGGTCGCGAATACCTTTTCCAGGGTTCGCGACCAAGGTCGCTCCTACGGTAGTTACGCAGGCTGCTCGCTTTCGGCGATACCCGCGAGGCTGGCGTCGACCAGGGCATTGGTCATTTCCAACAGGTATTGAAGGATGTTGCGGTCATCGGCCTTGGGCCGGTCGTTCATGGCCAGGCGGGTCAGGCAGCGAAGCAGGATTGCGGCTTGCTCCAAAGCGTCGTTGACGGGAATACCGGCGTTGACGCTGAAGACGGGTTTGCCGTCGGGGATACAGAAGGTACGGGATTGGGTTACGGCGTTCATCGGGTCACCTCCAGGGTGATTAATAGATCTCTAGTCACTTTCGAGCTGTCAATCCCGACCGCTGAACCATTCAGCGATGGAAGTGACTATCCACTTGCCGGAAAGCCCTTACAGCCAGCCCGTGCCGAGGGAGGCGTAGGCCATGAAGTGCTGGCTTTGTGGATTGGTAGAAGAAAATTGGCAGCGAGGCGCTTTCGTAGGGTGCGCTCTGCGCACCGAGCGGTTTCGTGGCGAACTTTGTTTTTCTTCATTACCGCGTGCGCTGAGCGTTTT
>JBCECW010000649.1:0-2528 GCA_039207785.1 Pseudomonas sp.
TTCACCATGGGCAAATGAGTGGCATGAGTTTGAGCGGCCTGGGTGGCGGCTTCTGTGCTGCTGATGACCGCGGTGGTCCGGCCATCGATGCCAGCGGCACCGACCAGCAAGCGCCCCATCTCGATCAAGTCAGTTGCCCGCTGTGTTCCTCGTTCGGCGCGGCGGTGGCGCTTAACAGCGACGCCTGGTCCGTCGACTACACCCCGCCGCAATCGGTCATCCCGCCGGTGGTCAATAGCTGGCCGCAGGCGCCGCCGCGTTATAGCTGGCCCTCGTTAAATCCTCGCGCTTCCCCTCTGGTCTGAACGTCCCCGCACTTTTTATCTGCCCGTGGCCGCATTCGCGTGCCCGGCGCTTATCGACGTTTATGCACCGCGCAAGGATTTTTCCATGTCGTTCAAACCTCTTTGGCTGCTCGCCAGCCTGGCCCCCCTGACTGCCCTGGCGCAGGAAATTGCCCAGACCATTCCCGAAGACCACAGTAATCACGTGCTGCAGGCCGCGATTATCACCGCCGTGCAGCAAAGCTCGCCGCTGACCATCGTCACCAACCCCAAGGACGCCCGCCAACCCGTGCCGGCCAGCGACGGCGCCGACTACCTGAAAACCATCCCCGGCTTTGCCATGGTGCGTAACGGCGGCAGCAACGGCGACCCGGTGCTGCGCGGCATGTTTGGTTCGCGCCTGAATATCCGCACTGACGGCGGCCTGATGATCGGCGCCTGCCCAGGGCGGATGGATGCACCCACCTCGTATATCTCGCCGGAAACCTTCGACAAACTCACCGTGATCAAAGGCCCGCAAACCGTGCTCTGGGGGCCGGGCGCTTCGGCTGGCACCGTCTTGTTCGAGCGCGAGCCGGAGCAATTTTCCGAGCTCGGCGGGCGCCTGAACGGCAGCGTGCTGGCCGGCTCCAATGGCCGCTTCGACAAGGTGCTCGACGGCGCCATTGGCAGCGACCAGGGCTATCTGCGCCTGGTGGGTAACCAGAGCCATTCGGATGATTACAAAGATGGCAACAACGACACCGTGCCCTCGCGCTGGGATAAGTGGAATACCGATGTCGCCCTGGGCTGGACCCCAGACGCCGACACCCTGGTGGAACTCACCGCCGGCAAGGGCGACGGCCAGGCGCGTTACGCCGGGCGCGGTATGGATGGCACCCAGTTCAAACGCGAAAGCCTGGGCCTGCGCATCGAGAAAAGTAACCTCGGCGAGGTGCTGAGCAAGGTCGAAGGGCAGGTGTACTACAACTACGCCGACCATGTGATGGACAACTTCCGCCTGCGCAACCCCGACCCCACTAGCAGCATGCCGATGCCCATGGCCGCCGCCGTCGACCGCCGCACCATAGGCGGGCGCCTGGCCGCCACCTGGAACTGGACCGACGTGGAACTGGTGACCGGCGTCGATGCAATGCGCAGCGAACACCGTGAGCGCAGCTCCAGCTACAGCATGATGAGCGGCACCTATACCGACGCCGATCAATTCCCCTGGAGCAAGGACGCGCTGTTCCATAACTACGGCGCCTTTGCCGAAGCCACCTGGAATGCCGCCGAGCGCACCCGCCTGATCAGCGGCGCGCGCCTGGACCGTTCCGAAGCCACCGACTACCGGCAAACCGTGGGCATGATGAATATGCCCAACCCCACCGCCGACAAAACCCGTGGCGACACCTTGCCCAGCGGCTTTGCCCGCTACGAATACGACCTGGCCGATTCGCCCACCACCCTGTACGCGGGCCTGGGCCATGCCCAGCGCTTCCCCGATTACTGGGAGCTGTTTTCCGCCACCACCGGCCCGGCGGGCAGCGTCAATGCCTTCGCCGGCGCCAAGCCGGAAAAAACCACCCAGCTGGATTTCGGCGTGCAATACGGCGGCGAAAAACTGCAGGCCTGGGCGTCGGGGTATGTCGGCCAGGTGCGTGACTACCTGCTGTTCACCTACAGCCCCGGCATGATTGGCGACAGCACCCAGGTGGAAAATATCGACGCGCGCATCATGGGCGGCGAGCTGGGCGTGGCCTATCAACTGACCAGCAACTGGAAAACCGACGCCACCCTGGCCTACGCCTGGGGCAAAAACAGCTCCGACGGCGAGGCGCTGCCGCAAATGCCACCACTGGAAACCCGCCTGGGCCTGAACTACGAGCGGGATGCCTTTAGCGCCGGCGCCTTGTGGCGTGTAGTGGCTAGCCAAGGGCGAATAGCCGAAGGCAAAGGCAATGTGGTGGGCCAGGACTTTGCCGAAAGCGCCGGCTTTGGCGTGTTCTCGCTCAATGCTGCGTACCGGCTGAATAAGCAGTTCAAGGTCAGTACCGGCGTCGACAACCTGTTTAACCAGGCCTATGCCGAGCACCTGAACCTGGCGGGCAATGCCGGCTTTGGTTATCCGGCCGATGATGTGGCCATCAACGAGCCTGGGCGTACGTTGTGGACCAAGGTGGATTTCAGTTTCTAAGCCGTGCTCCCGCGTAGGAGCCAGCTTGCTGGCGAAGCTTTTGCGTTTGCAGGGTTCGCGAGCAAGCT
>JBCECW010000650.1:0-2523 GCA_039207785.1 Pseudomonas sp.
ATAGGAGTTGAAGTCTAGTTCCGGCAAGCCCATTTTCGCCAGGTCCGCACCAGCGGCGCTCTCCAGCAGGATGGCGTTGGACGGGGAGAGGTGGTCGGTGGTGATGTTGTCCGGCAGCAGCGCCAGCGGGCGCATGCCCTTGAGCGTGCGCTCACCGGCCAAGGCGCCTTCCCAGTACGGCGGACGGCGAATATAGGTGGACTGCGGACGCCAGTCGTACAACGGGCTTTCGGCTTCGGCAAAGGAGCCCAGGTCGAACATCGGGATATAGATCTGCTTGAACTGCTCAGGCTTCACCGAACTGGCGACCAGGGCGTCGATTTCCTCGTCGCTTGGCCACAGGTCCTTCAAGGTGATCGGGTTGCCAGCCTGGTCATGGCCCAGCACGTCCTGCTCGATATCAAAGCGCACGGTACCGGCGATGGCATAGGCCACTACCAGCGGCGGCGAGGCCAGGAAGGCCTGCTTAGCGTACGGGTGGATACGGCCGTCGAAGTTGCGGTTACCTGACAACACGGCGGTGGCATACAGGTCGCGGTCGATGATTTCCTGCTGGATCACCGGGTCCAGCGCACCGGACATGCCGTTACAGGTGGTGCACGCATAGGCTACGATGCCAAAGCCCAGTTGCTCCAACTCAGTCAGCAAACCGGCTTCTTCCAGGTACAGCTTGGCCACCTTGGAACCCGGCGCAAACGAGGTTTTAACCCACGGCTTGCGCTGCAGGCCCAAGGCGTTGGCCTTCTTCGCCACCAAACCAGCAGCAACGACGTTGCGCGGGTTGGAGGTGTTGGTGCAGCTGGTGATGGCGGCAATGATCACCGCGCCATCGGGCAGCAGGCCATCGGCTTCCTCCACCTTGCTGGCGGCCAGCAAGGCTTCGCCGGCAATCCCGCGCTCCTGCAAGGCCGAGGTCGGCAGGCGTTTATGCGGGTTGCTCGGGCCGGCCATATTGCGCACCACGGTCGACAGGTCGAAACGCAGCACACGTTCGTACTCGGCGGTTACCAGGGCATCGGCCCACAGCCCGGTGAGCTTGGCGTACTGCTCCACCAGCGCCACTTGCTCCGGCTCGCGGCCGGTGAGCTTGAGGTAGTCGATGGTTTGCTGGTCGATATAGAACATCGAGGCCGTGGCGCCGTATTCCGGGCACATATTGGAGATGGTCGCGCGGTCGCCGATGGACAGGCTGTTGGCGCCCTCGCCAAAGAACTCGACATAGGCCCCCACCACCCGCTCCTTGCGCAGGAACTCGGTAATGGCCAGAACGATATCGGTGGCGGTAATGCCAGGCTGGCGTTTGCCGGTCAGCTCCACGCCGACGATATCCGGCAGGCGCATCATCGAGGCGCGGCCGAGCATCACGGTTTCCGCTTCCAGGCCGCCGACGCCGATGGCGATCACGCCCAGGGCATCCACGTGCGGGGTATGGCTGTCGGTGCCGACGCAGGTGTCCGGGTAGGCCACGCCATCACGCGCCTGGATCACCGGGCTCATTTTCTCCAGGTTGATCTGGTGCATGATGCCGTTGCCGGCCGGGATCACGTCGACGTTCTTGAACGCGGTCTTGGTCCACTCGATAAAGTGGAAGCGGTCTTCGTTGCGACGGTCTTCAACCGCCCGGTTTTTCTCGAACGCATCGGGGTCGAAACCGGCGAATTCCACCGCCAGCGAGTGGTCGACGATCAGTTGCGTCGGCACCACCGGGTTGACCTTGGCCGGGTCACCGCCCATATCGGCGATGGCATCGCGTAGGCCGGCCAGGTCGACCAGCGCGGTCTGGCCAAGAATGTCATGGCACACCACGCGCGCCGGGTACCAGGGGAAGTCCAGGTCGCGCTTGCGCTCAATCAGTTGCTTGAGCGAATCGGTGAGCATCGCCGGGTCGCAGCGACGCACCAGTTGCTCGGCCAGCACCCGGGAGGTGTACGGCAGCTTGGCGTAGGCGCCAGGCTCGATGGCATCCACCGCCTCTCGGGTGTCGAAGTAGTCCAGCACGCTGCCGGGCAGGTTTTTACGGTATTGGCTGTTCATCTGGATGCTCATGGTTATGGGCGATCCTTGAGCGGCACGAACTTCAGGTCTTCAGGGCCTGTGTAGTTGGCGCTCGGACGGATGATCTTGCCGTCGATACGTTGTTCGATCACATGGGACGACCAGCCCGAGGTACGGGCGATCACAAACAGCGGAGTAAACATGGCAGTCGGCACGCCCATCATGTGGTAGCTGACGGCGCTGAACCAATCCAGGTTGGGGAACATTTTCTTGATGTCCCACATGATGGTTTCCAGGCGCTCGGCGATATCGAACATCTTGCTGTTGCTCTGCTCGGCCGACAGCTCGCGCGCCACTTCTTTAATCACTTTGTTGCGCGGGTCGGCCACGGTGTATACCGGGTGGCCAAAACCGATCACCACTTCCTTCTTCTCGACGCGGGCACGGATATCGGCTTCGGCTTCGTCCGGGTTGTCGTAGCGCTTCTGGATCTCGAAGGCCACCTCGTTGGCGCCGCCGTGCTTGGGG
>JBCECW010000651.1:0-2521 GCA_039207785.1 Pseudomonas sp.
GTCTGGGACCTGGCGAAAAAATCCAAAGCCGGCAAATACGGCACCATGGTGCTGGTCCTCGCCCTGGGCCTGGGCGTGTTGGGTTTTATCATCAAGACCGTGGTGATCGGCAGCCTGGAAGGGCTTTAAGCCTTACAGCGATTGGTGCGCGGAGCGCACCCTACGATACCGCGCTGGGTTCACGCCGAAATCGTAGGGTGCGCTCCGCGCACCAAGCGATCTCCCGCCAAACCTACAACCGCGCCTCCACCTCTTTCCACTCGCCAAGCCCCAACCCCTCGATACTCCACGGCCCAATCCGCACCCGCACCAACCGCAACGTCGGCAATCCCACCGCTGCCGTCATCCGCCGTACCTGGCGATTGCGCCCTTCGCGAATCACCAGTTCCAGCCAGGCCGTTGGAATGCTTTTGCGAAACCGCACCGGCGGATTGCGTTCCCACAAATCCGGCTCCGGTAACTGGCGTGCCTCGGCTGGCAGTGTTGGCCCATCATTCAATTCCACCCCGGCGCGCAAACGCTGCAATTGCTCCTCGCTTGGCTCGCCTTCCACCTGCACCCAATAGGTCTTGGCCAGCTTGTGCTTGGGGTCGGCAATGCGTGCCTGCAGTTGCCCGTCGTTGGTCAGCAACAGCAAGCCTTCGCTGTCGCGGTCCAGGCGCCCGGCCGGGTACACGCCGGGCACCGGGATAAAATCCTTGAGCGTGCTGCGCCCCTGCTCGTCATTGAATTGGGTGAGCACATCAAACGGCTTGTTGAACAACAGCAGCTTGGGTTCTGCCGGCGGCGCCTTGGCCACGCGGCGCGGAGCAGGCTTGGCAGGGGGGCGAGGTGGGCGTGGCATAAAGGGTCCGGGTAGGCAAACGGGCGTCACAGTGTAACGCGTGGCCATGGCTCGCCATCAGCACGGTTTATCGCGCGCCGTAAATTGCCGTCTATGGTTATCCTGCTTGCCTTCAGTCGCCCGCACAGGAACCCCTTGCATGAGCACGTCCGACGTTCAGAAGTTCACTGGCTGGGCCGCCACCGCGCCCAAGGCCCCGCTGCAAAGCTATGAATACGACCCGGGCCCGCTGGGCGCCGAAGACGTGGAAGTGGCCGTGGAGTTCTGCGGTATCTGCCACTCCGACCAGTCGATGATCGACAACGAATGGGGCCGCACCCGTTACCCCTTTATCCCTGGCCACGAAGTGGTGGGCAAGGTGGTGCGCGTGGGTGAGCAAGTGCGCGGCCTGAAGCTGGGGCAGCGCGTAGGTATCGGCTGGAACAAGGGCAGCTGCATGCATTGCGCCTCCTGCATGGAAGGTTCGCACCAGCTGTGCCGCACCGTGCAGCCAACCATCATTGGCGGCAACGGCGGCTTTGCCGATCGCCTGCGCGCGCACTGGGCCTGGGCCATCCCGATTCCCGAGGCCATCGACCCAAGCCTGGCCGGCCCGCTGTTCTGCGCCGGTTCCACGGTATTCAGCCCGCTGCTGGAGCTGGATATCAAACCCACCGACCGCGTCGGCGTGGTCGGTATTGGTGGCCTCGGCCACCTGGCGTTGAAGTTTCTCAATGCCTGGGGCTGTGAAGTCACCGCGTTTACCTCCTCGCCCAGCAAGCAGGACGAAGCCAAGCGCCTCGGCGCCCATAACGCCGTGGCCTCCACCGATGCGGCGGCGATGAAGGCGATTGCCGGTACTCTGGACTTCCTGCTGGTCACCGCCAGCGCCGACCTGGACTGGAACAGCCTGATGGCCACCCTGCGCGGCCGTGGCCGCCTGCACTTTGTCGGCATTGTGCCCAGCGCCATCCCGGTGCATGTGTTCAGCCTGATTCCGGCGCAGAAAGCCATCTCCGGTTCGCCCGTGGGCTCGCCGACCAATATGGCGAAAATGCTCGAGTTCTGCGCCCGCCACCAGATCGTGCCGCAGGTGGAGATGTTCCCGATGAGCAAGGTGAACGAAGCCATCGACCACCTGCGCGCCGGCAAGGCCCGTTACCGCGTGGTGCTGGACGCCAGCCAGTAAGTTGCAAAACGTGTAGGGCAGCAGGCAAACCGCAACCGCCGTGTTAGGTTTGCCTGCACCCTTCCCGCATGAGCACTCTCCATGTCCCGTAGCCTGCGTCCCACCTGGTTGTTAAGCCTGCTGACCCTGGCCGGCTGCAATAACTCCGCCTACCAAGGCCCCGTCAGCGACCACTTCGATGGCGAGCGTTTTCACAATATCCAACCCACTGCGGAAAAAAGCCTGCGCGACCTGCTCAAGTGGCAGCTCAATCGCGAGCGCACCGATGCGTGGGTGGCCCAGCCGGCGCTGAAAACCCCGCCGGTGGTGCGCGAACGCGTGCCGGGGGATGAACTGCAAGTTACCTATATCAACCACGCCACCGTGCTATTGCAGCATCAGGGCCTGAATATCCTCACCGACCCGGTTTGGTCCAAGCGCGTCAGCCCATTCAGTTTTATCGGCCCCAAGCGCTTTCAGCAGCCGGGCCTGAGTATTGAACAGCTGCCGCCCATTGACCTGATTCTGGT
>JBCECW010000652.1:0-2515 GCA_039207785.1 Pseudomonas sp.
CCCTTGACCCCGAACTTGCCCAGGAAGTGCTCGCGGTGATGAAGGAGGTGGCCGAGTCCGGCATGACCATGCTGGTGGTCACCCACGAAATGAACTTCGCCCGCACCATCGGGGACCACCTGGTGGTGATGGAGGACGGCCTGATCCTCGAAGTGAACGAAGGCTTCACCAGCCTGACCGGCTACAGCATCGGCGAAGTCGCCAACCAGTCCACCATCGGCCTGGGCCTGTGGCACGACCTGCAAGACCGCATCACCATCATGCAAAGCCTGCGCGACAGCGGCACGGTGCGCGACTACACGGCGATCATCCGAGGCAAAAGCGGCGAACTGCGGCCCTGCGAAATCTCCATGCAAAGCATGCAGATCAAAGGCGAAAGCTGCGTGCTGACCATCGCCCGTGACGTTTCCGAGCGCACCCGCAACCAGGAAAAACTGCAGCTGGCGGCAACCGTGTTCGAGAGCACCGCCGAAGGCGTATTGATCACCGACACCGAGCGCCGCATCACGGCCGTCAACCGCGCGTTTAGCGAAATCACCGGCTACAGCGAAGCCGAAGCGCTGGGCAACTCACCCAGCCTGCTCGCCTCCGGCCACCACGACAGCGCGTTCTACACCGCCATGTGGCACCAGCTCGACACAGTCGGGCACTGGCAAGGCGAAATCTGCAACAAACGCAAAAACGGCGAGCTCTACCCGGAATGGCTGACCATCAGCGCGGTGCGCAACAGCGACGGGCAGATCACCCATTTTGTTGGCGTGTTCGCCGATATCACCTCGCTAAAACAGGCCCAGGACGAACTCGACCACCAGGTGCACCACGACTCCCTCACCGGTCTGCCCAACCGCCTGCTCTTCGAAAGCCGCCTGCAGACCATGCTCGCCGACGCCCACAGCGGCAATCACCTCGGCGCCGTGCTGTTTCTCGACCTGGACCGCTTCAAACATATCAACGACAGCCTCGGCCACCCGGTCGGCGACCTGCTGCTGCAAGCCACCGCCAAACGCCTGCTCGGTCAGTTGCGCGACATCGACACCGTCGCGCGCCTGGGCGGCGATGAATTCATCATCCTGCTGCCAGGCTTGCACCAGCCCGGCGACGCCGAGCGGGTCGCCAATAAACTGCTCACCTGCCTGAGCGCCCCGTTCCAGGCCGACGGCCATGAGTTCTTTATTACCGCCAGCATCGGCGCCAGCCTGTTCCCCCAGGACGGCAGCGACGTCGCCACCCTGATCAAAAACGCCGACGCGGCCATGTACCGCTCCAAAGCCAAAGGCCGCAACCGCGCCGAGCTCTACACCAGCGACCTGACCCAGCAAGCGACCGACCGCATAGCCCTGGAAAACGAACTGCGCCGCGCCATCGAACGCAATGAACTGAGCCTGCACTACCAACCCAAGCAATGCCTGCAAACCGGCACCATCATCGGCGCCGAAGCCCTGCTGCGCTGGCACAGCCCGGTATTCGGCAATGTGCCGCCCGACCGCTTTATCGCCCTGGCCGAAGACAACGGCCTGATCCTGCCGATTGGCGACTGGGTACTCGCCCAGGCCTGCCGGCAAATGAGCGAATGGCAACAACACAACCAGCCATTCGGCCCGCTGTCGGTCAACCTTGCCGGCGCCCAGTTGCGCCAACCGCGCCTGGTCGAACGGATCGCCAACCTACTGGCCGAACACCACCTGCAACCGCAGATGCTGCAGCTGGAAATCACCGAAAGCTTCATCATGAACCAGACCGAAGAAGCCCTGGCCATCCTCCACGAGCTAAAAGGCCTTGGCGTACTGCTGGCCATCGACGACTTCGGCACCGGCTACTCGTCCCTGAGCTACCTCAAACGCCTGCCGCTGGACACCCTGAAAATCGACCAATCCTTCGTCCGCGGCCTACCCGAAGACCCCCACGACGCCGCAATTGCCCGCGCCATCATCGCCCTGGGCCGCAGCATGCAACTGACCGTGATCGCCGAAGGCGTGGAAACCCCCGAGCAGCAACGCTTTCTGATCGACGAAGGCTGCGAGCAAATCCAGGGTTTTATCCTCAGCCGCGCCGTACCCCCTGACAACTTTGCAGGCACATTCCTAACCCCCCGCCACGCAATTGGCACTCCGCAAACCGCACCGGTATAATCCGCGCACTTTCTGAGGGCCTATAGCTCAGTTGGTTAGAGCAGAGGACTCATAATCCTTTGGTCCACGGTTCAAGTCCGTGTGGGCCCACCACATTCAAAGCCGCGCTAATGCGCGGCTTTTTCGTTTCTGCATGGCAGGGTTTAACCAAGCCCCTAAGCGGCCAAATACCGACTACGTAAGCGCTCCAGAAAATCTTCGGGCCATTTGCCATCACGTTAAGTAAGATCCGGGAAAACCTCAGACCGCTTGAAGGTTAGGAAATGGATTTCTCCCCGGTAATCGCTCAGGTATGGAGCACCTTCGCTTGGCTGATCCCGCTGGTCTTTCTGATCAGCCTGCTCAAATCTCCTTGGGCCAAAGGTCATATCGGCGAACTGCTGGTT
>JBCECW010000653.1:0-2513 GCA_039207785.1 Pseudomonas sp.
CCATCGGCGAACCATTTGATGTCGACGCGGTGATCGTCGAAGGAGGTCTGTTTGACGGTGGTGAAAGGCTTGATCCAATCCAGGCGCTTGGCCTGTTCACGCCAGAAGCCGTCGGGGTTGACCACCGACTGCTGGTACATGGACTTGTAGCTCGCCTCGTCGGTCAGGGTGTTGGCCGCAACCTCGGGACGTACGGGATACAGTGACGCAGCACTCATCGGGGATACCTCGGTGAATAGTTGTTTTTGTATGGTGCATTTTGTAGCCCTCCCCTACCCGGCGGGCCATTCGACCATGGTCTTACCGGCTTAGGACCATGGTCGTAGCGGGCTTTGAGCGTTGCTGGTTTGCGCCAAAAAGCAAATTCCAGGCGAAAAAAAAGGCGACCATCAGGGCCGCCCAGTCGAAGCATTCCGGGGAGGAACGTTCGCAATACCTTGCCTGTGATCACGCAGAACGCAGACGGGAGTATTGGACGCTTATGTGGGGGTGGGGGGTATTGCACCTAAGTCGTAGGTATTGAGATCCAGCCCCCTCTCCCTAGCCCTCTCCCCGCTGGGGCGAGGGGACTGGTCGGCGGTATTTGCCAAATCGCGATTGAACTCCCCTCTCCCGCTTGCGGGAGAGGGGCCGGGGGAGAGGGCCGGCCTTTACTCCTTCCCCACCCCATACTGCCGCAGCTTGTTGGCAACGGTGGTATGCGAAACCCCCAGGCGCTTGCCCAGTTGCCGGCTGCTGGGATGCTCCTGATACAGGCGCTCCAGCACCGCCTGTTCGAAGCGCCCGAGAATGGCGTCCAACCCGCCCTCCAGGGAAAAATCCCCCAACGGCTGCGGCGCGCCATAGTCCGGCAGACGGATATGCTCGGCCTTTACCTGCGCCCCATCGCACAACGACACCGCCTGGAACAGCACGTTTTCCAACTGCCGCACATTGCCCGGCCAGTGGTAGTGGTTGAGCCGCTCGAACGCCGCCGGCGCCAGGCTCGGCAACGGGCAACCGATCTGCCGGCTGGCCTGGTCAAGAAAGTGCTCGGCCAAGGGCATCAGCCCATCCAGGCATTCGCGCAGCGGCGGTATATGCAGGCTCAGCACATTCAGGCGGTGGTACAGGTCCTGGCGAAACTCGCCTTTGCTGCACAGCTCGGAAAGGTCGACCTGGGTGGCACACACCACCCGCACATCGAGGTAAACCTCTTCATCGCTGCCCACCCGGCGAAAGCAGCCGTCCTGCAGAAAGCGCAGCAGCTTGGCCTGCAAGCGCGGGCTCATTTCGCCGACCCCATCGAGAAACAAGGTGCCGCCCGCCGTCAGCTCCAGCAGACCCAACTTACCCTCCGGCCGCGCCCCTTCGAAGGCGCCGGGGCCATAGCCAAACAGCTCGGTCTCGGCCATGGATTCCGGCAACCCCGCGCAGTTAAGCGCCATAAACGGTGACTGCCCACGCGGGCTGGCCAGGTGGCAGGCGCGGGCCAGCAACTCCTTGCCGGTGCCGGTTTCGCCCTCGATCAGCAGGGGCGCATCCAGCGGCGCCATACGCCGCGCCTCACGCACCACGGCGGCCAGTACCCGCGAGCTCTGGAAGATACTGTCGAAGCCGCGCAACTCCTGCTTGCGCACATGGTAGATACGCTCGCCCACGCGGTCGGCGCGGTGCAGGGTCAGCACGGCGCCGGCCATGGCATCGCTTTCCTCATGCTCGGTTTGCAGCGGGGCGATATCGGCGAGAAATACATCGCCCTTGATCTTTACCCGCAGGCCATTGATCCGCGACTTGTTGGCCCGCACTAGCTCAGGCAAATCGAAGTCTTCGGCATAGCGCGCCAGCGGCAGGCCCGGCACCTCGTCCACACGCACGCCCAGCAACTGGGCCGCCGCGCGATTGGCGGCGACGATGGAGCCGGCCATATCAATGGACAGCACCGGAAACTCCAGGGCGCCGAGCAAGGCATTCAATTCCAGGTGCCGGCGCTCGCTGGGCATCAGCCCCACGCGCTTGACGCCAAACACCCCGGCAATGGCCTCGAACTGCGGGCGCAGCGACTGGAACTGCAGGTTGATCAGGTTCGGGCAATGCAGGTAGATGGCGTTGCCATGCTCGCCGCCCACTTCGCCGCGGGCCACGTTGATGCCGTACTCGACCAATAGATTGAGGATGTCGCGCAGAATGCCGATCCGGTTCTGGCAATGCACTTTGATACGCATGGCGGGCTCTTTTTTATTGTTGTGGTGCAATTTTCGTAAAGGATAGTTTACGAATTTACGCACCAGCAAGCCGACTCCGCGCCACTCGGCTTGACTCGTCATCTTTTCGTTACAAAAACCGTTACTCCAGCGCCACTGCCTCGCCGCTCCATGGGCTGAAAATCCGCACGCCACGGGTTATTGCTTGTCCCCTATAACAACAACCCTCAAGCGAGACGGCGATGAAACAATCGCACTATGTGGCGCGCGAACCGGACAGCAACGGCGTTATCCACTACCCCGAGGCCGAGCATCAGGTGTGGAATACCC